>JACDCA010000652.1 GCA_013694635.1 Acidobacteriota bacterium
ACTGGACGAAGCTCGGCCTCTTCCTGCCGGCCGGGCTCACACTCATTCTTCTCTGGATGAGTGGCATGTGGATGGTGTGGGTCCAGTTCAAGGGCAAACGGCGGCGGCGGCTCGCGCGCGCAGTGCCACGCTAACGGCGTCCGGCGTCGAGCTACTCTTCGCGCACCGGCGGCGTTGGCTGAGGATCGCGGCAATCCGAGGAACTCCGCCAGCAACACACGGAACGTGGTGGTCATCGAGGCCTCGAGGATGGTGATGGCGGCGGATCATAGCGCACACGGTAGACGCGTGAGCGCGCATCCTGGAACACCTGGTCCAGCGCCGCATGCCCGGACAGGCCACTCTCCACCGCCGGCCATCTGTCCGCGGGGTAACCGTCGATGTGAACGACGATATACGTTACGCCGAACGCGCGCAGCTGCGCGACGCTCGCGGTGTCGGGGAAGCTTTTCATCGCGGCGTACAGCGCCGTATGCTGCGGCGGCTCGATGCCGCTGTAGCCGTGTACGGTGTTCTGCCAGTGCGCCATCGAGTGGAGCATGTATCGCGTCTGCTCGCGGGGTGCGCCGGACATCGGCACTTCGGCGACGACAAAGGGCTTCGGCTGGTCCGCGAGCCAGCGCTCGGCTGCGGCCGGGCGCGTCGACAGCGAGACCACGTCCAGCGGCGCGATCGCGAATTCGCCGAGCATGAGAAGGGCGACAGCAGCCACCGTCCACCTGCGCGTGCGTGCCGGAAGCCTGCCGGTGATCCATTCGATGGCCAGGGCGCTCAGAACCGCCAGCGCCAGAACGAGCAGGATGACGAAACGGGACGGCACGCGAATGAAGTTGAAGCCCGGCAGCCAGTAGACGAGTGGCCAGAGGCCGAGCGGAGGTCCCGCGATGAGCAGCGCACTGATCAATGCGATCGATCCGTAGCAGATCGTGAGCCGGCGAGCCTTCGTCCCGGCGGGTATCGCCAGTCCGATCGCCATCACGGACAGCAGGATGGGGAGGTAACCGGGAAACAGGTACGCGTGCGCCGTGGCGTTGACCTCCTCCACCGGGGTGAACAGGTTGATGACCGCCTGGTGGAGTCGCGAGGGGGAGGCGATGTAGCTCACACCGGCGACGGTCCAGTTTTCGAGAAACCGGCGCAACCCCATTTCACGCTGGACGATCTGGTAGGGGATGGCGATCAGGATCGCCGGCACTAACAGCAGGCCGCCGGTCACGCCGCTGTCCCGGACGATCTGCCGCGGCGATCGCCGCCAGCCCGCGATCAGACGTTCTGCTATCACCACTGCGATCGCCACCGCCAGGAAGACCGCGCCGTGCCCGGTCGTGAGTGCCTGTAGGGTGAAAAAGGCCACGGCAATCCTTAAATCGCGTGCGCGGCCGCGATCCAGATAGGTGTGCAGGTACGCGAGCGCAAACGGGATCCACTGCACGGTGGTCAGATGCAGCTGCCCGATCCGGAAGAACCGGGCCGGGGAGAAGGCAAAGACGATCCCGCAAATGAACGCGGCCGCCACGCCCAGGCCGAGGCGGCGCGCGAGCACGTACGCGCCGCAGCCGCACAGCAGGACCGACAGGAGTGAGACGGCATTGAGTGCGAGGAACGGATTGCCGGTGATCCAGATGACCGGCGCGGCGATCAGGCCGCTGCCCACGAGGTTTTCCGAGAACGCGAGCGTGTGCTGCAGCGGGTGAAAGATGTTTGCGTCGAAAAGGCTCAGCGGCTGGTTCGCGAACGCATGGGCGAGCCATGCGAACGTCCAGATGAAGAGGTGAGCGTCGGGATTGTCCCCGACCATGACGCTGCCGGCGCGAACCGACAGGGGATAGGTGAGAACGGCCGTGAGAATCGCGAAGATGCCGGCGGCCGTCCAGAATTCTCGCGGGCGCGGAGCGTCCGCTCGGTCAGCCTCTTCTGCGTGCATCGACGCGGGCCATCATACCGGGTCCGGTAGAATGGGCGGGTGAGGCTGTCGACATCCAACCTGGCCGGCGTTGCGTAGTACCCGATGAAGGGAAAGCCGCCATTGCAGGTCGCGACGGACAAGGGCGTCCGCGCGGACGCCGATGCACGCATCGTTGCGCGGCTCGCCGCCGGAGATATGGACGCTGCCACCGAACTCTACGATCGCTGCGCAGGCCAGGTGCTGGGCCTGGCACGCCGGATCGTGCGTAACGAAGGTGACGCCGAGGAGATCGTCCAGGATGTCTTCTCGCAGGCCTGGCGCACCGCTCGTGCCTTTGACACCTCGCGCGGCAGTGTCATCGGCTGGCTGCTCATCATGACCCGGACGCGTTCCATCGACCGCCTCCGAGCGCGGCAGTCCCGTCCCGACACGACCGCAGAGTCCTACACCGACACGCTGCGCGCGCCCGGACCCAGCCCGTCCGACCAGGTGCTCTCCGACGAACAGGCGACCCGCGTGCGCGAGGCCCTGGTGGCGCTGCCGGCTCCACAGCGTCAGGCACTCGAGCTCGCCTACTTCGAAGGGCTGACGCAATCCGAGATTGCCGAGCGGCTCACCGAACCGCTCGGCACGGTGAAGACGCGGGTGCGAACGGCGCTCATGGCGCTGCGCCAGGGGCTGCGCGCATGACGACACCGCATCACGACGTGATCGCCGCCCGCTTGAGCGACTACGCGCTCGGCTATCTGACGCCTGACGAGCGCCGTGAGGTCGAACAGCACGCCGGCCAGTGTGATGCCTGCTCGCAGGAACTGAGCGAGCTGCTCCTGGTCATGGACGGACTTGCCCGTTCCGCGGAACCGGTCGTTCCCCCTGCGGCGCTGAAACAGCGTGTGCTCGCCCGGCTCGGGCGCGAGACGCAGGAGGGGGTCGCCACCGTGCAGCCGCTGCCGGGGAGGACGGTCGTGGCCGACGTCCGCCGGTCCGGATGGAGCGGCGCGTGGCTGGCTGCGGCAGCCGCGCTGCTGCTCGTTGCCGGCGGCAGCCTCTACCTCGCGCTGGAGCGGCAGGATCGAATCACGTCGGAGCTCGCGCGGGTGGCGGGTGAGATCACCGAGTTGCAGCAGCGGCTTGGCGACAATGCCGCTCAAGCCGACATGGTGCTGTCGATCCTCACCGCGCAGGACATGCGGCGCATCGATCTGGCGAGTGCCGGCGGAACCCAGGCGTCCGCAGCGCGCGCGTACTGGAGTCCGACACGGGGACTTCTCGTCGCCGCGGACAACCTTCCGGTCCCTCCTCCTGGACGCGTCTACCAGGTGTGGCTGATCGGCAGCGGCGGTGGTCCGGTCAGCGCGGGCATGCTGGGGTCGCTCGGGGCGGGTCGCGGCCTGCTGATCGCTCCTCCGCCTGGAGGCATCTCGACCGGCCCCGTCACCGTCGCCGTGACCGACGAACCTCCCGGAGGTCTCCCGGCGCCCACCGGCGGGAAGCATCTCATCGGCTCTCTCTAGCCGCGGCCGCCCAATCCGATCGGGATTGCGCCCCGTAGTCATTGATGAGCGCTACTTACGGCGCTTAGTCGTGGAGGCCGGCTTCAGCCGGCCTGAAGGAGAGAATCGATGTATCGGAGCTTCATAACCGGAATCGCGGCGGTGGCCATGGCCGCAGCCGTCACCGTCGGCGCGCAGGAAAAAACCGTGATGGTCGGCGGCGCGGCGATGTATCCCTCCAAGGATATCGTCGACAACGCCGTCAACTCGAAGGACCACACCACGCTCGTCGCTGCCGTCAAGGCGGCCGGCCTGGTCGAGACACTGAAGAGCGCGGGACCGTTCACCGTCTTCGCGCCGACCAACGCAGCGTTCAACAAGCTGCCGAAGGGCACCGTCGAGACGCTCCTCAAACCGGAGAACAACGATAAGCTCAAGTCCATCCTCACCTATCACGTCGTCGCCGGGCGCATGGACTCGGCCACGCTCATGGAGAAGGCACAGGCGAACGGCGGCAAACTCGAGTTGAGCACCGTGAACGGTGGCAAGCTCTGGGCGGCGTTGAAGGACGGCAAACTGTGGCTGCGTGACGCGAAAGGAAATACCGCGGCGATCACGATCGCGGACGTGTACCAGTCGAACGGCGTCATCCACGTCATCAACACCGTCGTGATGC
>JACDCA010000681.1 GCA_013694635.1 Acidobacteriota bacterium
CCACTGCAGTGGCCATCCAGAGCCACGGTGTGCTGCAGATTACGGATTTGTGCAGCGTGCCGTTCCGCCGTCCTGGAACGACTCGCCCGCACCTGACACGAACTCCCAGCTGTAGTCCGTTGCACCGAGCGTCAGCACGAGGACGCCGTACGAGCGGTTGCTGCGCACCTCGCTGTTTGAGCGAATCCGCCGGAATTCGTACAGGCCGGCGCCGCCAGTCCCCACGACGAATTCTCTGATCCCCTTCGGATCGGCCTTGCCCTTCGGATCCTGCGGGGCAAACCGTTCGTAGTCGTGATCGTGTCCGTTGATCACCACGTCGGCGCCGGACTCGTAGAGCGCCCGCCACGCCTCTCGCATGTGCGATGCCGTTTGTGGCTCGCTGCCGTGTGGCCCTGAACTGAAGATCGGCAGATGCCAATAGGCGAGCGTGCACTGAGCAGGGTGATCCTTGAGGTCGCTCCGCAGCCACTTGATCTGCGGCGAGTGACGATCGGCCGCAATCGAGCTGTTCAGCGAGACGATGTGCCACGTCCCGAGCGTGTAACTGTAATAGCCGCGCCTGTCGGGACCCGCGTTGTCGCCGAAGTAGTCGAAGTAGGCCTTCGCGTTTGCGGTCTGGTAGTCGTGATTGCCGGGTGCTGGACGCGTCCGCGCCCTGTGACGGCCCCAGCTCGGATCGTAGCAGTCCTGAAACTGCGCCGCCGCTCCTGTCGGGTACGCGTGATCGCCAACGGTGAAGACGGTTCCGGCGATCCGATCGAGCACCGCCGCTGTTGCGCGCGCGCCGGAGCCGCCGTCGATTTCGCAGTTGGCAATATCTCCCGCGCCGACCAGAACCACGGGTCGATCATCCTGCGCGCCGGCCGTGGAAGTAGCCAGCCCGTTGGTACGTGACGACCTGTGCGACGCACTGCCGATCGACGACCACACGAGCGTCAGCGCGGCAGCGAATACCGTGGGAGGAAGGCACATGCGCGAAGGCGCTCGATGAATGGCCACGCGCTATCGTAGCCGATCTGACGAAGCGGTATGAGCGCTTCACGTGAGGATCCTCATTGCGCCCGTGGCGGTGAGCGCAATGGCCCAGACGAGATCCAGATTCACCCAGTGGGTTGCAGGCACGAAATACAGCAGACACGCGGCGTTTTGCAGTTCCCGGCCCCGCCGACCACGAAGCGCGAGAACAAATCGAGGATGGCGGCGAGGTACAGCTTGCCGCTCTCCCCGATGACGAACTCGGTCATGTCGACGACCCACCGGCGATTCGGCGCGTCGGCTGTGAACTGGCGATCGAGCAGATTCGCCGCCACCGCCTGGTCGTGGTCACTCATCGTCGTGCACTTGAACCGCTTGCGGACCCGGGCTTTCAATCCTTCTTCCTGCATCAGTGGGATCACGCGCATATCCTGCTCGAGGAGATCCTCGTGCACGCGCGGACTACCGTACCGCTGCCTGCTCTCGTCGAAGGACGCCCGCACCAACACCGCAGGCGCCGATCCGTCTGCGTGTGTGCCAATTCCGGTCGGCCGCGCGACGCATAAAAGCCACTGGGCGGGACCTGCATGACCTGACAGAGGTCGTGATCGGGAACCCGGCCTTCTCCGCGTCGATCCAGGCGGACACTACGCTTGGTTCTTGGCGAAAAAGGCCGCGGCCTTTTTTAGGATGTCGCGCTCCGTGCGCGTGCTTAACTCAATTGGCGAGCGCCGACGCCGTCAGATCCAAATCGCGGGCGACCGCTCCGATCGCTTGCCTTCATCCAGGACCAGCCGAACGGCACCGGCCCTGAACTCCTCTGAGAACTGTCGTCGGGCTCGTCTTCCCTGCTGTCTGTCGCCATGCGGGACATCGTATCGACCTCTGGGAAGATGTCCACCAACCGCGCAGCTCGCGATTCTCTTTGCGCAGGGTCGCCAGCTCCGCGCGCTCGGCGGTGGTTAACCCCGTTTGCCCTGCGTCCGATCCGCGGCCCGCGGCTCACTTGCGGCGGCCGGCACACCCTCTTCCGAACAGCCTCCCTGTCCGGAACTTTGGCCCAAGCTGACGTTGCCGTTGACGTGACGAAGGTGGGCTTGATCCCGTTCGGCGGACGTGCGGCTCATGGTCGAGGTCTGGCTGGCGACGCGGCGGGCCAGGGCAAATGTTCCCGCCGTTACGCGAGAGTGTGTTAGAAAGTCTCGGCCACTTCTCTCTGTACTGGCACGCATAGCGTTCAAAGGAGGACTGAGATGCACCGTCTCTGTAAAATCGCAGTCGTTGGTTTGGTCATGTCGGCGTCCCCGGCGCTTGCCCAGACGGCGAGCTCTCAGGTGGCCGAGGAGGTCATCGGGGTCGTCAAGGCGGAATGGGCCGCCGGCCGACAGAAGAACGTTGCCGAGGGGATGAAAAACATCGCGGATGACTGCACCCAGTTCAACGGCGACGCGGCGACAAGGCTCGAAGGCAAGGCTCTCCTGACCCGGCTCAGCGAGGCGGGGAACAAGGATTCAGGCACAAACCTGTCCGACGAGATGCTCAACCCGAAGGTCCAACTGCACGGCGACGTAGCGATCGTCAGCTACAACTACTTAGGCCAAATGACCTGCCGGGTTTCTTCGGACCAGTCG
>JACDCA010000687.1 GCA_013694635.1 Acidobacteriota bacterium
AGGTCCGTCGATTACTGTTCGGGATAGAGGGGGAACTTCCGGCACAGGGCTTCGACTTCGTCCCGAATGGCGCGGAGCACCGGTTCATCGTCGGGCGCTGCCAGCGCGCGGGCGATCAGCTCCGCGACCGTATCCATCTCGGCTTCGCGCATCCCACGGCTGGTGATCGCAGGGGTCCCGACGCGGATGCCGCTCGCCACCATCGGCGGATTCTGGTCGAAGGGGATCGCGTTCTTGTTGACGGTGATCCCCGCTTTGCCGAGCGCCGCCTCGGCAACCTTGCCCGTCAACCCTTTTGAGAAGACGTCCACGAGCATGAGGTGATTGTCGGTGCCGCCGCTCACCAGGCGGAACCCGGCCGCAGACAAGTTCGCCGCAAGGCGCTTCGCGTTGGCGACGATCCGAGTCTGGTACTCGACGAAGTCCGGCTCCTGCGCTTCCCGGAGGCATACCGCCTTGGCCGCGATGACGTGCATCAGCGGGCCCCCCTGGATGCCGGGGAACGTCGTCCGGTCGAGGTCCTTTGCATATTGGGCGCGGCACAGGACCATCCCCCCCCGCGGCCCACGCAGCGTCTTGTGCGTCGTCGTGGTCACGAAATCGGAGTGGGGCACGGGACTGGAATGAATCCTTGCCGCGACGAGCCCGGCGATGTGCGCCATGTCGGTGACGACCGGAGCGCCGATGGCGCGGCCGACGGCGCCGAACCGTTCGAAGTCGATCTCACGCGGATACGCGCTGGCGCCGACCATGATCATCTTCGGCCGGTGCTCGTGTGCGAGCCGTTCGAGCTCCTCGTAATCGATGCGCTCGTCGTCTTTACGCACGCCGTACGGGACGATCGTGTACAGCTTCCCGGAGAAGTTGAGTGGATGCCCGTGCGTGAGGTGGCCGCCGTGCGCGAGGTTCATCCCGAGCACCGTGTCGCCCGGTTTCAGGAGCGTGAAATACACCGCCATGTTCGCCTGCGCGCCGGAATGAGGCTGAACATTGACGTGCTCTGCGCCGAACAGCTCCTTCGCCCTCGCGATGGCCAGGGATTCGGCGACATCGACGAACTCGCATCCGCCGTAATACCGTTTGCCCGGGTATCCCTCCGCGTACTTGTTGGTGAGAACCGACCCCTGCGCCTCGAGCACCGCCTGTGACACGAAGTTTTCGGAGGCGATCAGCTCCAGCCCGGTGTTCTGCCGGTGCCGCTCATTCTTGAGCACACCTGCGATCTCCGGGTCCGTATCCGCCAGCGTCCGCCAGCGTGTTGGAGTCTCAGTCGTCTTCGGCACGTGATTTCTCGATCTCCCGGATCTGATCCAGACGACGCTGATGTCGTCCACCCTCGAACCCCGTCTTCAGCCACAACGTGACGATCTCGTCAGCGAGTCCCGGCGCGACGATACGCCCGCCGATGGCCAGGACGTTGGCGTCGTTGTGCTCGCGCGACATCCGGGCTGTGTACAGATCGTTGCACAGCGCCGCGCGTATCCCCGAAACTTTGTTGGCGGCGATCTGCTCCCCCTGGCCGCTGCCTCCGATGACGATACCGCGTTCCGCCGATCGCGAGGTGACCGCGCGCGCGACGTCAGCGCAGATGGGAGGGTAGTCGACCGTCTCTTCGCTGTGCGTGCCGCGATCGTCCACCGCGTGCCCGAGCTTTGTCAGCAGGTTGACGAGATGCCGTTTCAGCGCGAACCCGGCATGGTCCGATCCGATCGCGATGCGCATGACTGTGGAATTATAGCGGGATGCGGAATGCGGGATGCAGGATGCGGGATGCGGGATGCGGTGCGATCTCGAATGGGTGAAGTCACAGTAACCAAGCGGGGCGAGGAGCGGGTGCAGTCCGGGCATCCGTGGGTGTACAAGTCCGACCTCGCCGATGTCCGCGCGTCGGGGGGGGAGACGGTGCAGGTGACGGGGCCGCGAGGGCGCACGCTCGGCGATGCGCTCTATAGCGACCGGTCGAAGATCGCGATCCGCATGCTGACACGCGGCGACGTCCGGGCGGATCGCACGCTGTGGCGGACGCGGCTCGAACAGGCGATCCGCTTTCGCGACTCGCTCGAGATCGAGGCGACGGCCTACCGGCTCGTCCACGGCGAGGCGGACCTCCTCTCGTCGCTGATCGTCGACCGCTACGGCGACTATCTCGTGTTGCAGGCCCTTTCTCAGGGAATGGATCGCCAGCTTCCCGAGATCACGTCGCTGCTGAATGAACTGGTTGCGCCGGCGGGAATCCTCGAGCGGAACGATCCCCGCGTGCGACTGCTCGAAGGGCTGGAACAGCGAGTGTCGGTGCTCTCAGGCGACGTCCCGCCTTCGATCGAGGTGCGGGAGGGGCAGGTCCATTACACGGTCGACCCGTATCGCGGCCAGAAGACCGGACTGTTCCTGGATCAGCGGGAGAACCGCGTCGCGGCGGCGGCATACGCTCGGGGACGCCTCCTGGACGCGTTCAGTTACAACGGCGGGTTTGCGCTGGCGCTCGCGCCGAAGTGCTCGCATGTTCTTGCGATTGACACCTCGGAGGATGCCGTCGCCCGTATTCGCGCGAACGCGGAGCGAAACGGGATCACGAACGTCGAAGCGAAGGCGATGAACGTATTCGACGAGCTGCGCGAGCTGGAACGGCGGGGTGAACGGTTCGACACGATCGTCCTCGATCCGCCGGCGTTTGCCAAGAGCAAGGCCGCGGTGCCCAAAGCGCTGTCCGGGTACAAGGAAATCAACCTGCGGGCGCTGAAGCTGCTGACCCCCGGCGGCTATCTGGTGACCTGCAGTTGCTCGTACAACGTCAGCGAAGCCGCCTTTGCGGACATCATTGCCTCGG
>JACDCA010000713.1 GCA_013694635.1 Acidobacteriota bacterium
GAGGGTGCGGAACGTCAGCGAGAAGGTGTGGACGCGTCGCGTGCGGCCCCGGCGCTCGACGTATTCGTGATCGAAGATCGTCAGCCGGCGCTTGCGATCCTGGCGGACGGATTCAACGAGCGTCACCCGTGTGCGTCCGCGCGAGCCACGAAGACTGGTCCGCCGGTTGTATTCGGACCATCGAGGGAGATCCGGGACGAGGTCGATGCAGAAGACGCCGCCGCGCTGAAGGACGCGGTGCACGGACGAAAGCGTCTCCCGCAGGTCCTTCTCGCGCGTGAGCGACTGGAGGATGCCGTAAGGAGCCATGACGAGGCTGAATCCCGGCCGCCCGCGGAATGGCAGCGACCGAATGTCGCCGCGGACGAGTGCGGCCGATCCCTCCCCCTGCAGGCGCTTCAGGCGGGCCCGGCCGCGCGCCAGCATCGCCGGCGAGCGGTCGATGCCGACGACCTGCGCGCCGGCACGCGCGGTGGGAATCAGAATCCTGCCGGTGCCGCAGCCGAGTTCCAGCACGCGACCATCCTGCGCTGCCGCGATGCGGCGCCAGAAGGGGACGTCGCGCCGGCCGACGGTGCGCGCGTTCTCCCAGTCATAGAACGGCGCGTAGGCGTCCCACCCCTGCGAGCCATCATTGATTGGATCGCCGGGGCCCCCTGCACCCCGGCTAGCGGCCTTCACTCGCTTTCGCTGCGTTCCGGCCGCATCGAGCTCACTGTTCTACGACTTGCTTCCAGTGTTGCACCGTGTTGCACCGGGGCCGTTGCACCGTGGCTCACTGCTCGGCGCGCTGACCGACAGTGGCAAACAGCATGGTGTTCTGAATCTCCACGAACGACGGACCCGCCGCCCCCGCCGCTGCGGCGTAGCGGTCGATCAGTTTGAGATAGTCCTGACCGAGCCGGCGAATGGATTCCCCGGGCGCTCGATCGATCGCGTCGCGGACCGCCTGCCGGCGCTCTTCCCAGACCTCGTCGGGGGGGACGCCGAGCTGTGCGCGAGAGACTGGAAACAAGTGCACGCTGAGTGGCTCGATGCCGCTTTGCGCAAACAGCGTCGGCAGCCGCGGACCGATGCCGGGATCTCCCGCCTCCCCAAGCGCCTCCTGGATCGTCGCGAACAGGCGTGCGGCCGCGTCGTGGGCCTCCATGCCCTCGGCCGTGGAGCTGTAGAAGTAGCGCGCAGCGTTGTCCGGTTCCACGGCGAGGACCCGCCCGGTGGGGCGCGTCACCCGCGCCATTTCCCCCACGGCGCGCGGCGCGTCGTTGATGTGCTGCAGGACCGCGACGCAGAACGTCGAGTCGAAGCTGGCGTTGGGGAACGGCAGCGCGCACGCGTCGGCCACGGCGAAGCGGGCGCGGAAGTTGGTCGCACGTGCGGCCGCGAGTGCCGCGGCGACCCGTTCGAGCAGAAGGTCTACGGCGACCAGGTTCACCTGCGTCAGGCGCAGCCGCGACAGGTTGACCTCGGCCGTGCCGGTCCCGCACCCCACGTCCAGAATCCGTCGTCCTGACTTCGGCTGGAGCGTGTCTTTCAGGAAGTTGGTGAACGACTCGTCCCACCACCGTTCGCGGAGGTGCTTGAGGGTTGAGGATGTCAGGACGTCGACGTTTCTCGTCATAGTTTTGAACAGGAGGTCAGGAGAACAGGAGCCATCACTAATAGGCCAGCAGGGCGCGGGCGGCGCGCTCGATTTCCTCCTCGCCGGGAAGAAAGAAATGCTCCAGCGGGGGAGAATACGGCACCGGCGTGTCGAGCGCCCCGATCACCCGGACCGGCGCGTCGAGAGAATCGAACGCCTCTTCCTGGATGACGGCGGCGAGGCTCTCGCCGATGCCGCCAGTCCGCGAGTCTTCGTGGACGATCATCACGCGGCTGCAGTGACGCGCGACGCGAAGTACGCTCTCGCGGTCGATGGGAGCGATGGTCCGCAGGTCGAGCACTGCCGCTTCGAAGCCGTCCGGCGCGAGACGCTCGGCGACCCGCATGGCGACATGCACGTACGCGCCGTAGGACACCAACGCGAGATGATTGCCGGCGCGCCGGAGCGCCGCCTTACCGATCGGCACCGGAGTGGGTACCGCGTCTCCGAGCATCTGTTTCACACGGGGATCGCGATAGAGCGCAATGTGCTCGTAGTAGAGCACGGGATCCGGATCGGCAACGGCCGACGCCATCAGCGCGCGCGCATCGGCCGGGGTTGACGGCACGACGATCTTCAAGCCAGGTGTCCGGTAAAACCACGGCTCGGTGTTCTGGCTGTGGTACGGCCCGGCGTGACGGAGACCGCCCCACGGCATCCGCACGACCATCGGCACAGATCCGCCCCACCGGTAACGAATCTTCGCCGCATTGTTCACCAGCTGGTTGAAGCCCGTGGCAACGAAGTCGTTGAACTGCATCTCGCCTATCGGGCGTTGCCCGGCCAGCGCAGCCCCAACGCACACACCCAGCACCCCGCCTTCGGCGAGCGGTGAGTTCAGAATCCGGTTGCCGAACTCCGCCAGCAGCGGCCGCAGCAGCAGGAACGCATTCCCGTAGGCCCCGCCGACGTCCTCGCCATAGACAAATACGCGCGGGTCGTTTCGAAGCGCATCGCCGACGCCGAGCATGACGCCTTCGAGTAACGTGCTCCCCTTTCGATCGAATGGTGGAGCCTCTTCGACGGGCGGGAGCGATGGGTCGTAGTCGATCCCCCCGCGGACCGCTGGATCGAGGACGTCGATACGCACACGCGGCGCCTCGCCGGCAAATACACCCGTCCCCGCCTCCGCGGCATCCGGCCACGGCGCCTCGATGACCCCACGTGCTTCCGCCTCGACCATCGCGATGACGTCACCCTTGATCGCATCGGCGCTGGAGCGCTCGATGACCCCTTCGCTGACAAGACGGTCGGCGTACACCGCGATCGGATCCCGCGCGGACCAGTAGGCATAAAGCGCGGGATTCGCATACCCCTGTTCGCTGAGCGGCGCGTACGTCCACGAGGGTTGCGGGTCCTTGCCGAGATACAGCATGTCGTCGTGATGCGCGTGGCCGCACATCCGCATGCACACGAGCTCGATGAGCGTGGGGCCGAATCCCGCACGCGCGCGCTCGACCGCCCACGCGAACGCCGCGGCGACCTCGTCGGCGTCGGTGCCATCGATGGTGATGCCGGGGATGCCGTATCCGGACGCCTTGTCCGCAAAGGCGCGGACCCTGGATTGCTCCGACACCGGGGTCGACAGCGCCGTCTGGTTGTTCTGCACGCAGAAAACGGCCGGCAGGCGCCTGGCGGCGCACAGGTTGATCGCCTCGTGCCATTCGCCGAGCGACGATCCCCCTTCGCCGATGAACGACAGCGCGACGCGCTGACTGCCTTCACGCGCGAACGCCATCGCCATGCCGGCGGCGGTCAGCGTACTGATGGCGAGTGGCGCCGACGCCGGCAGGATGCCGTAATCGAAGTCGCCAACGTGCAGGTCCTTGCCGTTCATCGGTGGCCCGGCCTTCCCCATCTGCGCGGAGAGGACCATCCGAACGGTCTCAGCGTCGGGCTTCATCGCCAGCGCAACGCCGAGGTCGCGGATCAGCGGCGCGACCACATCCCCGTTCCAGACGGGTCCGTGGGTCCCTGGGTCCTTAGGTCCGTGGGTCTGGACGGCTTTGTCCGCCGTAGCCTTGGCGAAGGCGGAGCCTCGGCGGAGGCGGATGCCGGCCGCGTAGATTGCTTCCTGCCCGAGCGAGCGGAATCCCTTCCCCTGGAACGTGGTGTCGCCATACCGGACTTCGCCGCCGGCAAAGAATGCCTTGAGGCGGTTGTCGGTCGCGCGCGTCAGCATCATGCCGCGCAGGATCTCGCGACGTTCTTCCGGGGTCAATGACGCACGCAGCGAGGCGCGGCGCAGGAAGCCGTCACAGGCTTCCACCAGTTCGTCCACGGCGTGCGCGAACCGCTCCTGAGCTGGGATGCCCGGTGTCGTCTCCCCGGGTTCCGCCGGCGCAATCCGGCAGATCCGCGCGCGCAATTCGGGACCGATCCGGCTTCGAAGCGCTTCGATGCTTGCTTCGTCGCGATCGATCGCTCCACCGGCCGCGTCGAATGCGTCGCGGGCCGCCGCCGAGGCAAATGGGAACCGTTCGGTCACGAACAGGCTGAATCGCCCCGCGAGGGTCGTCGCGGCGAGATGTACGGTCCCCTGGGACATGTCTGAGTGATGCTAGCAATGCTGAATGCTGAATGTCGAATGCGGCAGTCGCCAGTCCGCAGTCGTCAGTCGTCAGTCGCGGAGTCGGCAGTCTGGATTAGCAGCAGGCATGTCCGAATATAGGATATCGGCTGATGCGCTTAGCGAATGACTCGCATCAGAAGATTGGTGCGTTCCAAAGCCGTGTTTTGGCGAATCCCCATCACAGATATCGGTCCTGGGAGCACTGCTATCGGTTCTTCAGAGCTCGGACGCCTGAAGTTCTCGTGGTGGACAAAGACCTAGCAAGTCCCCGATCCTTTCGATTGCTCTCGAGCAGGTACCTCGCCAGACCGGTGCACATTTTCTTGACCTCCTCGGCGAGCTCGAGTGCCCTCTGGCAGTTCGCCGCGGCGACATAGCCGCGCTTCTTCGCACACGTCACGCGGGTTCTGACCTCGGCCGCCGAAGCCTTGGAGATGAATAAGTACCTCGCAAACGCGCGATCGGTAGGCTGCTCGAAGCCCTCCGAAATGTTCGACACCACCGAGTCAGACGCGTCGGCCAGTTGTCCGTGCAATCGCAGATCCTGCCGCAGTCGCGGTGCCTGCAGGATGGCATTTACTGCGTCCCACATCTCCTCGGCGCGTCGGTACACGAGCAATTCCTCGACTGTCTTGGCCACCCTGCTGTCCGACGGCAATGCGGATGCCAAAGAAGGCTTCGCCACTCCTCGGTCGTTAGTCGTCAGCCGTGATCAGTCGCAGGGCGGTCACACAGATTGCCGACTGCCGACTGCCGCCTGCCGACTGTCGACTGCCGACTGTCGACTGTCGAGTGCCGCCTGCCGAACCCATTCCTGTTCTGACTCGTATACGCACCTATGGCCTTGCTGCAGGACCTCAGGTACGCGGTACGGATGCTCGCGAAGGACCCGGGCTTCACGGCGGTCGCCGTGCTCGCCCTGGCGCTGGGCATCGGCATGAACACCACGGTGTTCACTTTCGTCAACGCGGTCCTGATACGCGGACTGCCCTTCGAGGATTCGCACCAGCTCCTGCACGTCGACCTGCGCAATACGGCGACGAGCAACGAGTTCGCGTCCTCCTGGCCTCAATTCGACGAGTGGCGCAGCCGAACCAGGACATTTACAGGGCTGGCCGGCTTCCGGTCGGCCAGCATGAACATTACCGAAACGAGCCGGCCGCCCGAACGCGCTGCCGGCGCGCTGGTGACGCCCAACATGTTCGGCCTGCTGCGACAACCGGCGTTCCTCGGTCGCGACTTCCGTGAAGAGGACGGCCGCAAGAACGCCGAACCCGTCGTGCTGATCGGGCACGCGCTCTGGAAGAATCGCTACGGCAGCGACCGGTCGGTCATCGGGCAGTCGATCAAGGTGAACGAGGTCGCG
>JACDCA010000759.1 GCA_013694635.1 Acidobacteriota bacterium
GCGTGCGGCGCGTTCATCCTGCTGGCGTTCACGCTCGCCGGCGTGGCGCAGACCGCCTGGTTCGCCTCCCCTGCTTCGCGGGCGTTCGCGCTGCCGCTCGACGGGGGTCTGCGATTCCGGAGGCGCCGCCTGTTCGGCGCCAACAAGACCATTCGCGGGTTCGTCGTGATGGTGCCCGCGGCGGCGGGCTCGTTCGCTCTCTTTGGCGCCCTGACGCCAACCTCGGTCGGTCTGTGGGATCTGTCGCCTGGGTCGTTTGCCGCATTGGGCGCGATGGCTGGCTTCGGATTCATGGCCGGTGAGCTGCCGAACTCGTTCGCCAAGCGGCAGCTCGGCATCGTTCCCGGAGCCGCCCCGCTGCGGCGTAGTGCGGCCTCCGCTCAATTCGTCGCGGACCGCCTCGACTCCGGGGTCGGGATGCTCATCGCCATGAGCGCTCTTGTGCCGATGCCGTGGCAGACGTGGGCCGTCGTGCTGATCATTGGACCCGCGATTCACTGGACGTTCAGCGTCGTGATGTTTCAGCTCGGGTTGAAGGCCCGTCCCGCATGAAGGTCCTGACTGCATTCGTTCCTCTCTGCGACGCGACAGACGCCGCCGGATGCGGCGGCAAGGCCGCGAACCTTGCGCGTCTGATCGCGGCCGGTGCGCCCGTGCCGGACGGGATCGTCATCCCCAACGGGGCGGTTGAGGACGGTGGCGTCGACATCGACGAACTGCTGCCGTTGCTGTCTGCTCCCGTAATCGTCCGTAGCTCGGCGATCGGGGAAGACTCCGCAGACGCATCCTTCGCCGGTCAGCTCGAGTCGGTTGCCGACGTGACCGACGAAAGACTGCTCCGCGCCGCGATCGCACGCGTGTGGGCGTCCCAGCAGTCCGAGCGGGTGCTGGCGTATCAAGCCGCGCGGGGAAAGACCCTCGCCGGCATGGGCATCATCGTCCAGCGGCAGGTGGATGCAGAGCTGTCGGGCGTCCTGTTTACCGTGTCGCCGACCGACGCGCGGCAGATGCTCGTCGAGTACTGCGGCGGAATGGGCGAGGCGCTCGTCTCCGGCGCGGTCAATCCGGGGCGGATCGCGATTGACAGACCGGCTGACCTGTCCGCCGGAGCCTTGGCGAAGGTGCAAGCCCGCCTCCACCGGTGGGCGCAGCTCGCCACTCTGGATGAACCGGCCGCCGGCGAGCGTTTTCTTCTCGACGACGCGAGGATCGGAGCCCTCGCGGACCTCGCGCTCGACATCGAGACCACCTTCGGCTGCCCGCAGGACATCGAATGGACGATCGACACTGACGGAAAGCTGTGGATAGTCCAGTCACGGCCAATTACTACGGCCCCCGCTGCAGTACGGACCCAAGGACCCAAGGACCCAGGGACCCAGGGACCTATGGACCACCGAACGTGTTTCTGGTCCAACGCCAACGTCAACGAGAACTTTCCGCAGCCGATCTCGCCGCTGCTGTATTCGATTGCGCGCACGGGTTACTACCACTACTTCCGCAATCTCGGCAGCGCGTTCGGCATTTCCGAGCGGCGGCTGCGCGCGATGGAGCCGGCGCTGCAGCAGATCATCGGCGTGCACGGCGCGCGGATGTACTACAACCTGACGAGCATCCACTCGGTGCTCCGGTCCGCCCCCTTCGGCGATCTGCTTGCCGCCTCGTTCAATCAGTTCGTCGGTGCGGAAGAGACGCAGACAGCTCCGGCCGGTGCGTCCTATCGCATGCGCCAGGCCGTGGAGCTTGGGTGGATCGCGGTGAAGTCCACGTGGCAGTACCTCTTCCTGACGAAGCGAGTGCAGCAGTTCGAGGCCACGGTAGATGCGTACGCGGCCGCGACGCATCCTGAGCGGCTGGAGGGGAAGACACAGTCGGAGCTGCTGAACGACTTCCGTGGCTTCGTCGACATCCGGTGCAACCGCTGGAAGAACGCCTCGCTTGCCGATGCGGCCTCCATGGTCTGTTACGCCGCGCTTCAGCGGCTCCTCGCGCGCACGTTCCCTGGCCGGGACCAGCAGTCGTTGCACAACTCGCTCCTGAAGGCGCTCCCGAACCTCGTGAGCGGTGTCCCTCCCGTGAAGCTTTGGGAGTTGTCGCGCATGATTCGCGCCGACGCCGCCCTGCATGCCCTGGTTCGAACGAGCCGCCCCGCCGACGTGCTGACGGCGCTTTCGACGCGCGACGAGTTCGTGGCGTTCCGCGCGGCATTTGACAACTACCTCGAACATTGGGGTTTTCGGTGCTCGTCCGAATTGATGCTCACGGTCCCGAGCTTCCAGGAGGAGCCGGCACCGGTCATCGAGCTGCTCAAGGCGTATGTGGCAATGGATGGGGACTCACCGTCCGAACTGCTGAAGCGGCAGGCATCCGAACGTCTGAAGGAGACACACGCCGTCCTGGCAGCGCTCGGCTGGGCGCGCCGCCTGGTCGTCGCGACCATCCTGCGCTGGACGCAGCGTTCCATCCAGCTTCGCGAGCGTGCGCGGCTGAAGCAGGCGCTGCTCTATAGCCGGCTGCGCCGGGTTTCCCTGGCGATGGGCGATCGGCTCGTTGCCGCGGGACGTCTGGCCCACCCCGATGACGTCTTCTTCCTGACCGCCGAGGAGCTCGACCTGGTTGCGTCCGGCGGGGCGATGTTCCCAGATCACTTTGCGCCAATGATCGAGCTGCGCCGACGTGCCCACGCCGAGCTTGGCTCGACCGCACCGCCCGATTCGATGGAGCTCAGAGTCGGCGACTACTTTCGTACCGCCGAGCATGTCGCGCGACCGGCCGTCGAACAGTCAGGCACACGCCTCACCGGCGTCGGCGCCTGCGGCGGGATGACGACGGCGAACGCAGCGATCCTG
>JACDCA010000765.1 GCA_013694635.1 Acidobacteriota bacterium
GATCCGACGGCGGCGCGCTCCCATGGTGAGCTCGCCATGCACCTGCTGCGCACCGGCGACGAAGTCGAAGCCCGGCGGGCGCTCGAGCGCTCCTTCAGCACCGACCGGTTCAATCGCGTCACCTTCAACCTCCTCCACATGCTCGACAAGCTCGAGACCTTCACCGTCGTGGAAGAAGAAGGTGTGATCGTCAAGATGTCGCCCGAGGAGGCGCCGGTTCTGCGCGAGTACGCGGTCCCCATGGCGCGCGAGGCGCTCAGGACGCTCTCTGCAAAATACCAGTTCACGCCGAAGGGCCCGATTCTGGTCGAGATCTTCGCGGTGCACGACGATTTCGCCGTGCGCAATCTCGGCCTTCCGGGAATGATCGGCGCATTGGGCGCCTGCTTCGGCCGTGTCATCACGATGGATTCGCCAAAGGCCCGGCCGCCGGGAGAATTCTCGTGGCAGGCAACGCTCTGGCACGAGATGGCGCATGTCGTCACGCTGCAGATGTCGAAGCAGCGCGTCCCCCGGTGGCTCACCGAGGGGATCTCCGTCTACGAGGAGGGGCGCGCGCGTCCGGAGTGGGGCCGCGACATGGAAGTCGCCTACGCGGCGGCGCTCGAGAAGGGCAAGGCGCTGCCGCTGAAGGACCTCAACTCCGGCTTCACCAGCCCCGAGACGATCGCGCTCGCCTATTTCCAGGCCTCCGTCCTCGTCGATCACATCGTCAAGACGTATGGTGACGACAAACTTCGCGCGCTCGTCACGGCGTACGGCGACGGGCTGGAGGCGGACGCCACGATGACGAAAACGCTCGGCGTCACGATGGACCAGCTGCAGGGAGGATTCGACAAGACGGTGGATCAGCGGTTCGGCCAGCTCCGCGCGGCGCTGAAAGGGGCGCCGGACATGGAGAGACTCGCGGCCGGCGGCCCCGACGCGCTGCGGGCGGCCGCAACCGCCAACCCCGGAAGTTTTTCGCTGCAACTGGCGTATGGCCGTGCTCTCGCTTCGGCGAAAGACACGGCTGCGTTTGGTCCGCTCGAGAAGGCAGCGGCCCTCGTGCCGGTCGCCATAGGCGAAGACAGCCCGCACGCCTTGATGGCGCAGCTGGCCGACGATCTTGGTGACGAGCCCCGCGCGATGAGCGAGTATCAGAAGCTCCTGGCGCAAGATCACACCGCGGTGCAGCCGGCGAGGCGTCTCGCTGCCCTCGCGGAAAAGCTCGGGAACGCGGAAGCCGCCGCGATCGCCTTTGAGCGTCTGGTCGCGCTCGATCCGTATGATGCGGCAGCCCATACCGGGCTTGGACGCCTCGCGATGAAGAAGAATCAGGCGGAGATCGCGGTCCGCGAGTTCAAGGCAGCGATGGCGCTGCAGCCGGCCGACCGCGCCGCGGCGCATTGTGACCTGGGCGAAGCGTTCCTCGCGGTAGGGCGCGCGCCCGACGCGAAGCGTGAAGCGCTTGCCGCTCTGGAACTCGCACCGACATACGAGCGCGCGCAGGAGCTGCTCCTCAAGGCCATTCAGTCGAAGTCGGTCGGAGAGCCGCGCCATGACGCGCGTTAGCCCGCTCAGGATTCCGCTGGCTGCCGCCGCGGGGTTGATGCTCTGGCTGGTCGCGTCGGTCCTCGTCCCGGCTGCCGATGCGCAGGTCGTCGGCGCCCCCGACTCCAGGTTCGCCGGGCTGCAATGGACGTTCGCACGCATCAGATATTACGCACCTTCGGCTCCCCCGAGCAGGTTCAGCGCTCCCGAAGACGAGCCGTGGTTCATCGATGCTCCTGCGGCGGAACAGAACCTGTCGCGCCGCATCCGCACCGTGACGTCCATCCAGGTCAACGATCCCGTCGTCATCACGCTCGAGGATCCGAATCTTTGGTTGTATCCCTGGATCTACATCGTTGAGCCGGGGACGATGCGACTGAAGGACGCCGAGGTTCCGATCCTGCGTGAGTTCCTGCTCCGCGGCGGCACGTTGACCTTCGACGACTTCCACGGTCCGCTCGAGTGGGCCAATCTCGAAGGTGAAATGCAGCGGGTGTTTCCTGACCGGAAGATTGTCGACCTTCCAAGCAACCATCCGATTTTCAATTGCTTCTACCAGCTGGATGGCTTTCCGCAGACGCCGGGCCTTGGATCCTTCCTCCAGGGCCGCACGTGGGAAAAAGGTGGGTACGTCGGCACGCTGCGGGCGATCGAGGACGATCGCGGGCGCGCGATGGTGCTGATCAACTGGAACGTCGACATGGGCGACGGCTGGGAATGGTCTAACGCGGCGGAGTTTCCCGGGTACGTGAAGTTCACCGCGCAGGCGTACCGCATGCAGATCAATGAAGTGATCTATTCGTTGACGCATTGACCGTCAAGGATTCAATGAACCCGACTCTGACGACATCGGCGGATATTGCGGCGGTAGCCGAACGGGTGGCCATCGGCCGCGAGCGGATCCTTACGGAGATCCGCAAGGTCATCGTCGGCCAGGACGAGGTCATCGACCAGGTACTGATGGCGCTCTTCACGGGCGGCCACTGCCTGATCACCGGCGTCCCCGGGCTCGCCAAGACCCTCCTGATCAAGACCGTCGCGCAGATTCTCGATCTATCGTTCAAGCGCATCCAGTTCACGCCTGACCTGATGCCCGCCGACATCACCGGCACCGAGGTGCTGGACGAAGACGCCGGCCACAGGTCGCTGCGCTTCGTGAAGGGGCCGATCTTCGCGCAGATCCTTCTCGCGGACGAAATCAACCGCACGCCGCCGAAGACGCAGGCGGCGCTGCTCGAGGCGATGCAGGAGTATCACGTCACGGCTGCGGGCCGGACCTACCAGCTGGATCGTCCGTTCTTCGTGCTCGCCACGCAGAACCCGATCGAGCTCGAAGGCACGTATCCGCTCCCGGAAGCGCAGCTCGATCGCTTCATGTTCAACGTGGTTATGACCTACCTCTCGGAGGACGAAGAGGTACGGGTCGTGACCAACACGACCGGTGTCGGGACCGCGCCGCCGTCGCGCGTGTTGACCGGCGCCGACATCCTCGAGATCCAGCAACTCGTCCGGCAGGTCATGGTCGCCGAAGACGTGGCACGCTACGCCGTGCGGCTGGTCGACGCCTCGCGCCCCGGGCGGCAAACGGATCACAAGTTCGTCCGCGACTGGGTGAAGTGGGGTGCGGGTCTCCGCGCGTCGCAATCGCTGATCCTCGCCGGCAAGGCGCGGGCGCTGCTGAACAACCGGTATCACGTGTCGGTCGGCGACATCCAGGCGCTGGCGAGGCCCGTCCTGCGCCACCGCATCATCCCGAACTTCTACGCCGAATCCGAGCGGATCAGCGCCGACAACCTGGTGGAGCGCCTGCTCGAGGCGGTCCCCGCGCCACGCAGCGGGATGTAGCGATGGGAGCCGCGTCCGCCGCCCGCGACCTGCGTTTTCTGGACCCCGCGATCCTGTCGCGGCTGGGGACGATGGAGTTGAAGGCCAGGACGGTGGTGGAAGGCTTCCTCTCCGGCCTCCATCGGAGCCCGTACAAGGGGTTCAGCGTCGAGTTCGCCGAGTACCGGCAGTACCTGCCCGGCGACGATCTCTCGACGCTCGACTGGAAGGTGTACGCGCGCACCGACCGGTACTACGTGAAGAAGTACGAGGAGGAGACGAACCTCGAGTGCCACCTCCTCCTCGATCAAAGCGCGTCGATGGCCTATCGCGGCACGGCGCCGATGAGCAAGCTCGAATACGGATCCGTGCTTGCGGGATCGCTCGCGTTCCTGATGCATCGCCAACGCGATGCGACCGGGTTGATCGCCTTCGACGAGCAGATCCGCTTCCGCCTGCCCGCGGCCTCCCGTCCCGGGCACCTGCACGCGCTGCTGCTGGCGCTCGAACGGTTGCAGGCGGGGCAGCGCTCGGATGTCGCCCGCCCGCTGCACCAGCTGGCGGAGGCGCTCCTCAAGCGGAGCCTCGTCGTCCTCATCTCCGACCTGCTGGACGATCCGGAACCGGTCATCAAGGGCCTGAAGCACCTGCGCTTCCGCGGCACGGACGTCGTTGTCTTCCAGGTGCTGGATCCCGACGAGTTGACGTTCCCGTTCCGCGGCGCGTCGAAATTCAAGGACCTCGAGACCGCGCAGGAAGTGGTGGCGGATCCGGCCAGGGCGCGCACCGCATACTTGCGCGAGCTGACGGGCCTTACGCTGCAGTACGACCGTGAGCTGCGCGGCGCCGGCATCGATTACGTGCAGCTGGATACGTCGCAGCCGCTCGATTTCGCGTTGCTCACCTACCTGTCGGCCAGGTCAAAGAGGAAGTAGTGAGTTTTCTGTACCCGCTCTTCCTGCTTGGCGCCCTCGCCGTCGCGATCCCGATCGTGTTGCACCTGCTGCGTCGCGATGTCGCGCCGGACGTGCCATTCACCGCCGTCCGCCTGTTGCGGAAGTCGCCGGTAGACCGGTCGCGCCGCCGCAGGCTGCGCGACTTGCTGCTGCTGGCCGCGCGCGTGACCGCGCTTGTGCTCCTCGCGGCGGCGTTCGCTCGCCCGTATTCACCGCGCGCTGATGCCGCGGCGGCCGGGCTCCGAATCGTGGCCGTCGATCGATCGTTCAGCATGGCCGCCCCCGGCCGGTTTGCAGCCGCGCTCGACCTGGCGCGAAGTGCGATCGGTGAAGCCGGGTTCGCCGAACGGATCGCGGTCATTGCGTTCGACGAGCGGGCCGAGGTCGTGGCACTTCCGGGGGGAGCCGCGGATGCGCGCGCGGCTGTGAGCACGCTGGCGCCGGGGCACGGCGCGACGCGGTACGCGGCAGTCATCGAGAAGGCGACCGAGCTTGCCTCCGGCGGGCCTGCGACGCTCGTCGTCGTCTCGGATCTCCAGCGCGCCGGGTGGGATGGTGAAATCCGCGCGCAGGCGCCGGTTAGCCTGACGATCGATGTCCGGAACGCAGGTATGCCGACTGTGAACCTGGCCGTCGCCGACCTTCGGACCGACAAGGCGGGGGTGGTCGTCGCGGTGCGCAATGGCTCCGCGAGCGCGCGTCAGGGAACGGTGACGCTGGCCCACAACGGCGCCACAGTCGGACGTGCGCCGTTCAATGCTGAGGCGGAATCGTCCGTGGATGTGACGGTGCCGTGGAAAGTGGCAGCGTCTGGATCGATCTCGGCGACTATCGAGGATCCCGACGGGTTTCCGTCCGACAACACGCGGCACCTGGTCCTCACACGCGCAGGTACGCCGACGGTCATGGTCGTGCAGTCCGGAGAGGCGTCTGGTTTCTTTCTCCTGCGCGCGCTCGACGCAGCCGGAGGCTCTTTTGAGGCGAAGGCGGTCACCGGACCGGAGATCGCCGGCGGACGCGCGCACGAGATCTCCACCCAGGCGGCCGTGATCCTCCTCTCGACACGCAACCTCGATCGGGCGGCGCGGGACGCCATCGTGGGGTTCGTGCGCACGGGCGGCGGCCTGTTCATCGCCGCAGCTCCGGAGGTAGAGCCCGGCGTGATTGCCGCAATGTTCGGCTGGGACGTCGCCGGGTTCACCGTCGATCCGGCGCCCAGGCAGGTGTCGATGGCGACGACCGACGTCCGTCACCCGCTCTTCCGGCCGTTTGGAGGTCTCGCCGCGAATCTCGGCCAGATCAACTTCCACCAGACGTGGCGCGTGCGCCCGGACCAGTGGCATGTGCCGGCGCAGTTCAGCGACGGCTCTCCGGCGGTGCTCGATCGCAGCGAAGGCGCGGGACGCGTCGTGCTGTTCGCGTCCGACGTCGACCGCCGTTGGAACGACTTTCCGCTGCATCCGGCCTTCGTGCCCTTCGCCGTCGAGGCCGTACGGTATCTGTCCACGCGGCGCGACGCGACGCAGGACATCCTTGTATCCCGCGTCCCGACCGGTCTCGTTCCCGCTCCGGGCGTTCAGACGCTCCCGGATGGACGTCCCGTTGCCGTCAATGTCGATTTGCGCGAATCGAGCACGGCCGTCCTGGCCCCCGCCGAATTCGCCGCCGCTGTGGAGAGAGTCGCGCCTCTGGCGGAAGCGCCGCGTGACGCGATCAAGGCGGAGCAGACCGAAGCGCGGCAGAACCTCTGGCAATATGGCTTGATGCTGATGCTGGTGGCGCTGGCAGCCGAATCATTCGCAGGGCGGCCGTAGATGGCGCAGCTCACCGACCTCATTGCCCGTGTCCGCCGGCGCTGGTTCACGACAGTCGCGCTACGCGCGTTCGGATTTGCGGCGGCAGCCGCTGCGCTGCCAGCGCTCATGGCGCTGGTCGTCGATGCGACGCTGTCACCCGAGGGGCCCGCGCTCCTCGTTCTCGCCGCGTCGGCGATCGTCCTCTCGCTGGCAGCGGCCGCGGTCGTTGTCGTCAGGATTGAACGCCGTCCGGACGACCGTCGCGTCGCCAGGTTCGTCGAAGAGCGCGCTGCCCTGGTGCCCGGCGTGGGCGCGCTGGACGATGCGGTCGTGAGCGCCGTGGATGCCGGCACCGCGGGATCGGATCGTGCGGCATTCACGGCCTTGATAATCGCAGCGGCAACCCGCCGGCTCGATGGCGTCACCCCCGCCGACATCGTCACCACCTCCGAGCTGCGTCGCGCCGGACTCATAGCCGTTGCCGGCGCCGCAGTGGTGGCGATAGCGATCGTGGCCGCCTTTCCTCCACTTACGCGTGCCGTCGAGACGGCGCGTTGGCGGTTCTTCCCGCAGTCCATTTCGATTGAGGTTGTTCCTGGCACGACGCGCATTGTGGCCGGACAGCCCCTGACCGTTCGCGCACGGGTTCATGCGGGCGGGCAGGACTTTCATCGGCTTCAGCTCCAGCTGGTCGTCTCGGCGGGCGGCGACCAGCGGGCTGTCGCGATGACCCGCGCCGGGGATGCGTTCGAGTTCGTTTTCGAGTCGGTAGACCGGACCTTCAACTACCAGGTGCGCGCCGGCAGCGCCGCTTCCGCGGAGTACATCGTCACGGCACTGTTCCCGCCGCGCGTGCAGCGCATCGAGCTCCTGTACAAATATCCGTCCTTCAGCGGTCTTCAACCGCGTCACGAGGAGGACGGAGGAGACATCTATGCGCCCGCGGGGACACGGGTCCACGTGCGCATCTATACCGACAAGCCGGTTGTCGCCGGAGAGCTCGCGATGGCCGCCGGCGCCGTATCCCTGCGGAATTCGGGTGACCGCTCGGTGGATGCGGACCTGGTGCTGTCACGAGACGATTCCTACCGCGTGCGGCTTGCGGATCGCGACGGGCTGCGGTCCGACGGCGACAGTGAGTATTTCATCCGCTTGATGGACGACCGTCCGCCGGACGTACGGATCCTGCGGCCCTCCGCGGACCAGGGCATCACGCCGCTCGAAGAGGTCATGATCGAAGCGCGGGCCGACGATGACTACGGGGTGTCGTCGTTCGAGCTGGTGTACTCCGTCAGCGGCGGTCCGGAGCGTGCGGTGCCGTTCTCCCGGCTCGCAGGGACGCCAATCCAGAAGGTCGGGTCGCACCTGCTCGCCGCAGAAGACCTGAAGGTCAAGCCGGGGGATGTCATCACGTATTACGCGCGAGTCCGGGATGTCGGACGCGGCAAGGCTTCGACGGTCACGAAGAGCGACATGTTCTTTCTCGAGGTCAAGCCATTCAGCGAGGAGTTCGTCGCGGCGCAGAGCCAGGCGGGTGGCGGCGGCGCGTCCGGAGATCCGCAGCTCGACAGCCTGATTGCCGCGCAGAAGGAGATCATCAACGCGACGTGGACCATCGAACGCCGTTCGCAGGGAGGGCGCTCCGCCGAAGACATCGAGGCGATCGCGAAAGCGCAGGCCGAACTGAAGGCCCGTGCCGAACGGATCGCCTCGAACCCACGCGGGCGCCGGCCGCGCGACCCCGCGCCGCAACGTGTCTCCGTCGCCCAGGCGCAGCCGCCTCGATCCGGCGGCGAAGGCATCCCCGCGGCGATCGACGCCATGGCCCGCGCGGTCGAGCAACTCGGCACGCAACGCACGCGCGAGGCGATCCCGCACGAAATGGCGGCGCTGAACGGGCTCCTTCAAGCGCAGGCGGAAGTTCGCCGGCGGCAGGTGATGCAGCAGTCCAATGCGTCCGGCGGTGGCGGCGGGAACCGTTCGGGGCAGGATCTGTCGGCGCTGTTCGACAAGGAGCTGCAACGTCACCAACGGACGAACTACGAGCAGCGCTCGGCGGTCGAGACCCGGCCCGACGAACGCCAGTCGAATGACGCACTGGACCGGATCAAGGAGCTCGCGCGCCGGCAGGAGGACCTGAATCGCAAGCAGCGCGAGCTGGACGGCCTGTCGGCTGAAGAACGAAAGCGGGAGCTCGAGAAACTGACCCGCGATCAGTTGGATCTCCACCGGCAGGCGGAGGAGCTGGCGCGCCAGAGCGGGCAGCAGTCGGGCCTCCGCGATGCCGCAGAACAGATGCGGGCCGCCGCCGGTGGCATGAGTCGCGAAGACGCGAACGCTGCGCGGCAGAGCGGTCAGCACGCCGCCGACCAGTTGCGTCGCACTGAAGAGCAGATGCGGAGCGGGAACCCCGACGCGCAACGGCGTGCCGCGGGCGAGCTGCAGAGTGAGGCGCAACAGGTCGCACAGGAGCAGCGCCGCATCGCTTCGGAGGCTGAGCGGCTGGGCAAGGGGGGAGAATCGAACACCGAGGCGCGCCGGCGGCTCGCCGGAGACAAAGAACGGCTGGCGGACCGCGTCGAGGAGCTGCAGCGGGCTGCGGCCCGGGCCGGCCAGGATCCGAAAACGCCGCGGTCGTCGGGCGCCCGCGCCGCCGCCGCCGAACTGGAGCGCGAGCGTGTTGCAGGGCGGATGCGGGAGTCCGCTCGCGAGATGCGCGACGGAAAGGGAGCCGGCACCAAGCCGACGCCGGAGGGCAAACCTGGCGAAGGAGAGCAGCAGATCGCGCGCGCGCTCGATCGTGTCGTCGAAAAGCTCGGGGGGACGGCATCGGCCGACGCCGGCAAGCTGTCACAGGAGCTCGATCGCACGCGGCAGCTTCGCGATCGTCTCGACCAGCTCGAGAAGCAGATGAGGCAGGCGCAAGGGAAGAGCGGCGGCGAGGCGGCGAAGCTTCAGCAGCAGTACGAGCAGGAAATGCAAAAGGCGCGTGAGTCCCTGGGCAAACTGCAGGGAGCCCCGCGTGACGGCCTCGGGACGTCGACGCCGGAACGCCATGAGTACAGCCAGTCGGCGCCGGGGACCGAAGCCTTCAAACAGGACCGCAGCGGCTGGGAGTCGCTTCGCAAGGACCTCAACCGCGCCATCGAACAGCATGATGCAGCCGTCTCGCGGAGGCTCGCGGGGAAGACTGGTGAAGCCCGCTTCAGCGCCGGCGGCAGCGACCGGGTCCCCGAGGAGTACCGGCAGTTCATCGCGAGATATTACGAGTCGCTCGCGAGAGTAAAGAAGTAGCGTGACCTTCGCCAACCCACTGCCCTGGTGGGCATTGCTGACGTGCATTGTGGCCGCGGGGCTCATCGCATGGCACGCCTACCGCCGGTTTGCCGCGTCACCGGCGCGGCGCTACGCACTCTCGGCGATCCGGTTCCTGACCTTCGTGCTGCTGATCCTCGTGCTGATGCGGCCGGTCGCGCGAAGTTCTGATGAGGATGCGCGCGACGCCGTCATACCGATCCTTGTCGACACATCGCGCAGCATGGGGATCGAAGACGTGGACGGTGCGCGTCGCATCGATCGCGCGCGCGCCCTGCTGACCACGGAGCTCTTGCCGGCCCTCGAGGGGCGATTCACCACCGAGATTCTCTCTTTCGGAGAAGCGCTCGCGCCGTCGTCGGCAGCTGACCTCGGCGCGTCCGCTCGCCGCAGTGACCTCGCCGGCGCCCTTGCCGCTGCGAGGGAGCGGTACCGCGGCCGGCCGGTTGCCGGAGTGATCGTCCTCTCTGACGGCGGCGACACGGGACGGGCCGTTGAACGCGGCGGCGCGGAGCCGTCCGCGCCCGTCTATGCCTTCGGCGTAGGCGCGCATGCGCTCGGCCGCGACCGCGAAGTCTTGAGTGTCACCGCGGCCGAAGCGGTTCTCGACGAGTCACGCGTGGATCTTGCGGTGATGGCGGTGAGCCACGGCAACGGGAACGAACCGATGGAGTTGCGGCTGCTCGAGAACGGCCGGCCGATCGAGGTGCGCCAGGTCCGGAATGCGACCGGCAGCGGGCCTGTGCGCGAGGTGTTCCAGGTCGCCCCGGCCGGAGGCGCGGCGACGGTGTACTCGGTCGAGATCCCGCAAGCCTCAGGGGAGGTCGTTCCCGAGAACAACGTGCGTAGCGTGCTCGTGCAGCCCCCGGCACGGGCGCGCCGCGTGCTCCTGGTCGAGGGCGCGCCCGGGTTCGAGCACAGTTTTCTGAAGCGAGCGCTCGCGGCGGATCCCGGGCTGGAGCTCGACTCGGTCGTCCGAAAGGGGATCAACGAGCAGGGTGCCCAGACGTTCTACATTCAGGCCGCACGTTCGCGCAGCACCGCGCTCGAGAACGGCTTTCCGCCCGACGCGGCGTCCCTCTTCGCATACGACGCGATCGTCCTCGCCAACATCGCGGGCAATCAGCTGTCGGGTACGCAGCTCGACACCGTCCGCGAGTTCGTCGCGCGCCGCGGCGGAGGACTACTCGTTCTCGGGGCGCAGTCGTTCCAGCGGGCCGGGTTGTTCGGTACTCCGGTCGAAGACGCGCTGCCGGTGGCCCTGAACCAGCGCGGCGACACCGCCGTCCGGACGTCCGACTCCCGTGCGGCCCACCGCGTCGGCGTCACCGCCGCGGGGCTGCAGCATCCCATCATGCAGCTCGCCGCCGCGCCCGAAGAGAGCCGCAAACGGTGGGATGCCATGCCGCCGCTTGCGTCGGCCGCCTCGTCGGGGAACGCGCGGCCCGGCGCCTCGGTACTGGCGACGACCGGCGGCGCCGGCGGCGCCAACCACGCACTGGTGGCCGTCCAGCGGTACGGCGAAGGACGCTCGATGGTGTTCACCGGAGAGGCATCCTGGCGCTGGCGGATGATGATGCCGTCGACCGACCGGATGTACGACACGTTCTGGCGCCAGGCCGTGCGCTGGCT
>JACDCA010000782.1 GCA_013694635.1 Acidobacteriota bacterium
GGCGTGTCTTGCCGGGCGCCGCGCTCGTGCGGGCCACCTGTCGCCGGGTGAGCGCGTTGATCAGCGTCGACTTGCCGACGTTGGAACGTCCGGCCAGCGCGATCTGCGGAAGCCCGTCGTGCGGCACGCCAGCACCGGAGCCGCCTGCCGCGGCGCTCGTGACGAATTCGGCGGATATGACTTTCAAAGCGGGATGCGGAATGCGGGATGTGGGATGCGGCTCAACACGTTCGAATCAACTTGCTCTTTCCCGCACCCCGCATTCCGCACCCCGCATTCCGGCAAGCATTAGTGAGTTCTGGTGTCGTCCGAAATGGCGGGCTGTACAACTGTCTCCGCGGCCGCGGCGGTCGCCGCGAGGCTTCGCAGCGGCTCGGTCAGTGCGACCTTCAGCACTTCGTCCATGTTGTCGACGAGATAAATGCCGAGCGTGTCCAGCACGTTTTTCGGAATGTCCGCCAGGTCCTTCTCGTTGTCTTTCGGGAGAATGATGTTCTTCAGGCCCGCGCGGTGCGCAGCCAGCACCTTCTCCTTCACGCCGCCGATCGCCAGGACTTTGCCGCGCAGCGTGATCTCGCCCGTCATCGCCACGTCCTTGCGCACCGGGATGCGCCCCAGCGCCGACACCAGCGTCGTCGCCAGCGTGATGCCGGCCGACGGCCCGTCCTTCGGGATCGCCCCTTCCGGGATGTGCACGTGGACGTCGGTGGTACGGTTGAAGTTCTTCGGAATGCTGAACTCGTCCGCCTTCGACCGGACGTAGCTCATCGCCGCCTGCGCCGACTCCTGCATGACGTCGCCGAGCTTGCCGGTCAGCGTCAGCCGCCCCTTGCCGGGCATGAGCGTCGCTTCGATCACGAGGATCTCGCCGCCGACCTCGGTCCACGCCAGCCCGGTGGCCACACCGATCTCGTTTTTCTCTTCGGCAAGCGTCGGCCGGAAGCGGGGAACGCCCAGATACTGAGTCACCTTCGCGGCGCTGATCTCTTCCTTGAACGCGGCCCCTTCGTTGACAACTTTGCGCGCGACCTTGCGGCAGATCGCATTGATCTCGCGCTCGAGACTGCGGACGCCCGCTTCGCGCGTGTAGCGCTGGATGATCGTCGAATAGGCCTCGTCCAGGAACGTCACGTTCTCGGCTGTGAGCCCGTTGCCTTCGAGCGACTTCAGACCGAGGAAGCGGCGGGCGATCTCGACCTTCTCCTGCTCGGTGTAGCCCGCCAGCTGCAGGACTTCCATGCGGTCGCGCAGCGCCTGCGGAACCGTGTGGAGCACGTTCGCCGTGCAGATGAACATGACGTGGGAGAGGTCGAATTCGACGTCGAGATAGTGGTCGAGGAACGCGTTGTTCTGTTCCGGATCGAGAACCTCGAGCAGCGCCGCCGAAGGGTCGCCGCGGAAGTCCATGGACATCTTGTCGACTTCGTCGAGCAGGAAGACCGGGTTCTGCGTGCCGGCCTTTTTCATCATCTGGATGATCTGGCCGGGGAAGGCGCCGATGTAGGTCCGGCGGTGGCCGCGGATCTCCGCTTCGTCACGCACGCCGCCGAGCGAGAGCCGCACGAACTTGCGGTTCATCGCCCGCGCGATCGACTTGGCGAGCGACGTCTTGCCGACGCCCGGAGGGCCCGCGAACGTCAGGATCGTGGCCTTCGGCTTCTTCACCAGGGCACGGACGGCGAGGAACTCGAGGATGCGGTCCTTGATCTTCTCGAGGCCGTAATGGTCCTCGTTGAGAATCGCCTCCGCGCGCTTCAGGTCGCGGCTCTCCTTGGTCTTCTTGAACCACGGCACCGCGATCAGCCAGTCGAGGTAATTGCGCGAGACCGTCGCTTCGGCCGACATCGGCGGCATCGACTCCAGCCGCTTCAGCTCCTGGACCGCCTTTTCCTTGACCTCGTCAGGCATCCGCGCCTGCTCGATCTTCTTCTTCAGTTCTTCGATCTCGTTCCCCTTTTCGTCCTTGCGCCCCAGTTCCTTCTGGATCGCCTTCATCTTCTCGTTGAGGTAGTACTCCTTCTGCGCCTTCTCCATCTGCTTCTTCACGCGAGACTGGATGCGGCGGTCCACCTGGAGCTTGTCGACCTCGGCTTCGA
>JACDCA010000006.1 GCA_013694635.1 Acidobacteriota bacterium
TCTCCGGCCTGCGCCGTGGCGAGCTGTTCGCGCTGCGGTGGCAGGACATCGACGAGGAATCCCGCGTGCTTACCGTGAGAGACGACACGCCGAAGACTGAGGCTGGCCTTCGCCAGGTCCCGCTGTCCGAAGCGGCTCTGAGCTTCACCGGCGAGGGGTGCCGGGAAAAGTCGTCGCACAGCTCATGGAACACGCGAACGTCGCCACGACGCTGAACGTGTACACGCAGGTGCTTGACGGCGCGCTGCGGGCCGCCGTCGACAGGATCGGCGGCGAATTGTTCACAATTGTTCACCGACCGGAAGGGCCGGTGGCGCCGATGCAGTGAAATGCTGGGGATTTTGGCGCGCCCTGCAAGACTCGAACTTGCGACCTCCTGGTTCGTAGCCAGACGCTCTATCCAACTGAGCTAAGGGCGCGAAAGGGCCTGCCAGGCCGTAGCTCGATGGAGCGGAGGCTGGCGCGAAACCTCGAATATATCAGATCACTTCGCAGCGGTCGATGCGGCCACGGCCCTGTCGAGACCCGACCCCACCTTCGCCAGACCCGGCAGCTCGATCGGCAAACGTCCGCCGATCGCCGCTTCACCCGCGAGCGCGCGCACGGCGGACGCTTCCGCACGATCGTAGAAGTCGTACGTGAGCATGATGGCCGGCAGGTCGGGCATGAAAGTCGCCACGTACGGATTGCCGAAAAACACCGTGACGAGCGGACGCCGGCGGGCGAGATCGACCAGGAGCCGCTGCAGTGGAGGCGCAAGATCCATGCGCCCGCTCGCGGAGCCCGCACGCACGAACACGGACGCCACCACGGCGTCGTACCGCGGCGCCATCGCGCGCACCAGCTCGATCTCTGACGCCGACGTGCGATCCGACAACTCGACCGACGTCACGTTCGGCCACCGCTTCCGCAGTTCCGGAATGAACGTCCGGCTCGGCGCCGCGATGCGCCAGTTGGACGGAAAGTCCAGCACCGACAGATAGAGGACCTGCGCGTCGCGTGCGACCTTCATCGGCACGAGGTTCTTCTCGTCGCGGACGAGCGTAATCGACCGCTGGCTCACTTCATCGGCAACCGCCTGATTGCGCCGGGTGCCGAGCACGGTGGCAATCGCATCGAGGTTCACGAGCCTGTTGCGGTGCAGCCCGGCGCGCGCCTTGGCTCGCAGGATCCGCTCAACCGAGCGGTTCACCTGCGCCTCCGGGATCCGCCCCGCCTTGACGGCGTCACGAAGCGCCGCAAACGCGGCCCCATCGTCCGGCGAGTGCAGCACGACGTCGTTGCCTGCTGCGATGGCGCGGACCGCGGCCTCACCCGCGCTGTAGATGGCCGTGACGCCGGCCATCCCCATCGAGTCGGTGTAGATGAGACCGCCGAAGCCCAGATCCTTGCGAAGCAGGCCCTGGACGATGGGCTGACTCAGCGTCGTGGGTGTCTTCGGGGCAGGATCCAGCGCGGGCATCTCGATGTGCGCCGTCATCACCGCGTCGGCCCCCGCGGCGATTCCGGCACGAAACGGCGGCAGCTCCATCTGATCGAGGCGTTCCCTCGGATGACGGATGATCGGCAGGCCGAGATGGGAGTCGACGTCCGTGTCGCCATGCCCGGGGAAATGCTTGAGCGTTGCCGAGACGCCAGCCGACTGGAGCCCGCGCACGTACGCCGCCGCGAGCCGGCCGACCAGTTGCGGATCCTCTCCGTACGACCTCGTGTTGATCACTGGATTGCGCGGGTTGTTGTTGACGTCCACCACGGGGGCGAAGTTCACGTGTACGCCGAGGGCGCGGGCTTCCTCTCCCGTGATCCGTCCGGCCTCGTGCGCGAGGCGCTCCTCGCGCGCTGCGCCGAACGCCATCAGCCGCGGAAAGGCGGTCGCGCCGGCGATGCGGAAGCCAACTCCCGCTTCGAAGTCCGCCGTATTCAGCAGCGGAAGCGGCGAGATCGCCTGGAGCCGATTGACAATCGACGCGGCTTCGAGCGGCTGACCGAGCGTGACGGCGCCGTAGGTGGGATTGAGCAGAACCTGCGGGACGCGCTCTGTCCCTCCGAAGACGTGAAAGCCGCCGACCTTGTACTGATGCACGGCCTTCACGAGCTCGTCGAACTCGCTGGAGTCGGTGCTCATGAAGCTGGTCTGGAACGAGGAGACGATCATCTGCCCGACTTTCTCGTCGACCGACAGCCTGCTGAGCGTGGACTGCACCCACTTCTCCGCGTCCCTGTCGAACGGTCGCGTCCCCTGCGCGCCTGGCAGGGAGGATAGAGCGATCAGCGCGAGCGCTGCGAGCGTGGCATTCCGGAGCATTGCGGTCATTCTATCTATAATCACCGGGTGTCCACCGAGCAGCATCGCAGAACGGCGCCGGCGAGTGTCCGCTGCTACGTGCTGACGATCAGCGACACGCGCACCGAAAATGACGACGTGAGCGGGGACACGATCGTCGGGCTCCTGGCCTCAGCGGGACACGTGATCATGGGGCGGGCGCTGGTGAAGGACGACCCCGACGCCGTGTGTCACGCGATCATCGCCAACGCCCCCGGCGCCGACGTCGTGATCACGACCGGCGGCACCGGCATCACGTCGCGCGACAGCACCTACGAAGCCGTGGCAGGACTTCTCGAGAAACAGCTCGACGGGTTCGGCGAGCTGTTCCGCGTCCTGAGTTTCGAGGAAATCGGATCGGCGGCCATGCTGACGCGCGTCTGTGCCGGGGCGATCGGACGTACGGCCATCTTCACGCTGCCCGGATCGCAGCATGCCGTCACCCTCGGGATGACGAAGCTGATTCTTCCAGAGATCGGCCACGTGGTGCGGGAGTTGAGACGATGACGATCATGCGGCCGATTCGCGAGACGCTGCCGCTCGACGAAGCGATGGCCCTGATTCGTGATGCGGCGACGCCGATCGAGCGCATCGAACGTCTCCCGATCCGCGATGCGAGCGGGCGGGTTCTTGCGGCCGCGACGTTGGCGGCGTTCGACGTCCCTCCGTTCGACCGGGCGGCGATGGACGGCTACGCGGTCATCGCCGAAGACACGTTCGGCGCAGGACGATTCGAGCCGAAGGTCTTGCGCTCGGTCGGCAAGGTGTACACCGGAGAGCTTCCGACGAGCCGCGTCGCACGCGGCGAGTGCGTCGAAGTCGCGACCGGTGCGCCGATGCCCGATGGCGCGGACGCGGTGGTCATGGTCGAGGAGACGGAGAAAACGGCGGGCGACGGCGTGCGCATATTCACCCCCGTTTACCCGCGGCAGCATGTCGGACGCCGCGCCGCAGACATTACCGCCGGCCTGCCGCTGCTCGGAGCGGGCGATCTGCTGAATCCGAGCCGCATTGGCGCGCTCGCCGCGGTCGGCGTATTCGAGGTGGATGTCTACGAGCGGCCGCGGGTCGCGGTGCTTTCCACGGGCAACGAGATCGTCGAACCTGGCCAGCCTCTCGGGCCCGGGCAAATCTACGACATCAATCACTTCACGCTGACAGCGATCGTCGGCGAGCACGGCGGCGTTGCTGTGCCGCATCCTCCTGCGCCGGATGTTCTGCCGGAACTGGTGAACGCGATTCGAATCGCCGCCGAAGCGGACATCGTCGTGTTTTCGGGCGGGAGCTCGGTGGGTGAACGCGACCTGATCATGGACGCGCTGCTCGAGGTCGGGGACGTGATCTTCCACGGGATCGCTGTCAAACCGGGCAAGCCAACGGTCTTCGGAAGGATCGCAACAACGCCGGTCTTCGGAATGCCGGGCTATCCGACGTCCTGCCTGTCGAACGCCTACATGCTGCTGGTCCCGGTGCTGCGGCAGATCGCGCGCCTCCCCGCATATCAGCCGCACACCGTAACCCTGCCGCTTTCACGGCGCATCGTCTCGACGACCGGCCGTCACCAGTTCTATACCGTGCGGATTGCCAGCGGTGAGGCCGTCCCGGCCTTCAAGGCCTCAGGCGACATTACGAGCATGTCGCAGGCGGACGGCTATATCGAAATCCCCGCACAAACCGACATCGTCGAAGCAGGCGAGATGGTCGAAGTGAAGCTGTTCTGATGCCCCATACGTCCCCGCTGACAACCGCCCCGCCGTTCGAATTGCCAACACAGAAAGGGGATCGGCGCAGCCTGGCAGACTTTCTTTCGCGCGGGCCTGTGCTGCTCGCCTTTCACCGTGGCACCTGGTGACCGAACTGCCGTCGCCGGTTCGGTGAACTGGCACACAACTCACCTGAATACACAAAGCTGGGCGTGCAGGTCGTCGCCGTCGTCGCGCAGACGTCCGAACCCGTCCGGCGCTACATCGAGGAGACCGGACTGCCGTTCAACATCCTCGTCGACGAGACGCGGGACGTGTTGAAGGCGTACGATGTCTGGCATGCGGTCGGCGTCTTCGCGTGGAACATCGCGCGTCCGGCTGCCTTCGTCATCGATCGCACCGGCGCGATCCGCTATTCCTTCATCGCCGACCGCCAGGAAGAGTTCCCCTCACACGAGGAAATCCTCACCGCCCTCCAGCACGTCAGCACATAGCACGTCGCCCGTCGCACGTCGCACGTCGCGCATCGCGCTCAGACGAGCAACCCCCGAGGTTCCTGCGGATGCGCCACGTCCGCGAGCAGCGAGCTCGACGTGGAACTGCTGGACGAGCCTACGGACGAACTGCTGGAAGACGACGAACCCGTTGACGAAGACGACGAGGAGCCGGTCGAAGACGAGGAGCTCGATGACGAGCCGGTCGATGAGGAGGAGCTGCTAGACGAGGACCCGGTGGATGACGACGAACTGCTCGACGACGATCCCGTCGATGACGAAGAAGACGAAGAAGTCGATGACGAGGAACTTGATGTCGACGAAGAGCTCGACGACGACGTCGGCGATGAAGAGGAACTGGACGACGAGGTACCGCTCAGGATCGGCGTATCGAGGTTGTCGCACGCCGCCGACAGGAATCCTGTCGCCACCATCGCGGCCCCTCCTGACAGCAGCAGCAGGAAGCGGCGTCGCGCTTCGAGCGTCTGTTCTTCGCGTGCGATTTCTTCGGGAGTGCGTGTACCCATGGGTCTCATCCTGTCTGTGCGAACACAGGCACGAAGGTCGCGGTGCTTTCGAGCGACCCGCCTGAGAAATACAATTCTACCCGTCGAATCACCTCGTCGGCGGTGATCATGTCCATGCATCGCGGCAGCTGGCCGACGACGTCGACGCACAGCTGATCCGGATGATCCTTCTCGTCACCATCGCCGAGCGGCAGCGTCCGTGACTTCCAGCAGCCGCCGTTGTCGCAGCATTTCAGCGCCCCGACGGTGTGTATGAACTGGTGATGCGGGTAGGCGGTGAAGTGCGGAGGCTCCCGCCCGCCGGCAATCACGACGCACGGGCGATTCTTCGGCGCACCGGCCGGCGTTTCGACTGCCGCTGCGAGATGCATCAGCAGACTGATGGGACTGATCACCCCCTGGGCCCGGTGAACCAGGCGCACGAGCTGCCTGAGCGTCGTCTGGCCGCGAAGGTCCACCACGCCGTCGAGCGGCGGATGGTGATGAGAGGTCTCCCCCACCTGCACGAACTGGATGCGGCCGCGGAAGTGATCGATGACGCGCTGGTAGCGGTCGGGGTCCCACCACTTGATCGTGTAATCGAACTTGCCGCCCGAGACGAGCAGCCAGTACGGGACACTCGCCACATCGGTCGCGGCGACGTAGGCCGTCCACGCCTTCTCTTCCGAGGAGAGATGCAGATCCCCTCTGAACTCTGTGACGCGGATCCGCAACCCGAGCGCCTGGTTCAGATAGGCCGGAAATGCGTGGAGGAAGTGCGCCGGTGTCGTGTTGCTCTGGTGGATCAGCGGATAGTGGCAGTCAACGACTTCGACTGCCGGATCATCCTCCGGGAGCGGCGTCAGATGCGGGTTGTGCTCCCAGAGCGCGGGACACGACGTCCGCACGTCCGTGACGAACTCGCCGGGGTGTGCGCGATGGAGGTCGCGCACCGCCCCGGTAAGCATGACGACGTCGCCCGGCGACTGGAAATTCCTGAGAATTACCTTACGCAAATCTCTTATTGACTGCGTCCCAATTGACGACGTTCCACCACGCGGTGATGTAGTCGGGACGGCGATTCTGGTACTTCAGGTAGTACGCATGCTCCCACACGTCGAGGCCGAGC
>JACDCA010000015.1 GCA_013694635.1 Acidobacteriota bacterium
TAGGGGTCAGATCTTGTTTCTTGCACGATTGTCCTGAAATCGCAACGTCCCTGAATCAGCACAATCGGACGATGGGGGATGTGCAGTCGGAGTCTGTGGCGCAACCGCGCCTGATGATGACGCTGCCCGTCACGCTCGCGGCCGCGGCGGTGTTACTCGCAGCGCTCGGGATTCATGGACTGCTCTCGGCGTCGGTCACCGAGCGCACGCGCGAAATGGGCATCCGTGTGGCGCTGGGAGCCACGAGCACCCATGCCATCCGATCGCTCGCCGCTCCCGGCGTCCTCCTCGCTGTCACGGGCCCGCTTGCAGGCGCATTTCTATCGCGCGGCGCCACCGGCGTGCTGCTGCATTTCGTATGGGGTGTGAGCGCGAACGCTCCGATGACGTTCGCGGGCGTGGCGGCGCTGCTGGTTGCTGTCGCCGCCGTGGCCAGCGTCCTTCCGGCGTTACGGATCCTGCGTCTCGACCCGGCGCAGACGCTGCGGGCTGAGTAACAGAAAAGGGGACAGCCACCTTTTCCGGGTCGATATTGCGGAAAAGGTGGCTGTCCCCTTTATTGCGGGGGCTCCTGCCAGAGAATGTTGACGATCTTCCACTTGCCGTCGTATTTCGCCAGATGCATGTAGTCGATGCCCCAGAGCGCGGTCACTTTCGCGCTCGCGGTCTGGTTGAGTACTTCATAAACGACGACCGCCTTCGGCGCGGTCGCGACGGGCCGCTTGCCGTCCTTGTTCCAGGTGCCAGCCAGGTCGAAGAGCTGCTGATATGACATCGGAGCGCTCGTGAAGGTGGTCTCCCCCTTCTTCTTGTAGTAGCCGCGCTTGGATAAATCGGGGTGAACGCTTCGCGCGATCAGCTCTGGCTTCGCCTCGTACAGCGCGACGAGGTAATCCATCGCCGCCGCCGCTACGGCATCCTTCTCGGCGTCTCCGTTTGACTGCGCATGCCCCGTGAACGCGGCCAGCGCGCCCACAAGCGTCAGTATTGCGATTCGCTTCATCGTCTCCTCCCAGTCGGGGACCACATGCGTGACGAGCGTTACAGCGTGAACGGCACCCATCCGCGCACGGAGTTTATCAGCCAGCCGCGACCTGCGGCGCACAGTTCATCGACGGTGATGCGGCGCTCGCTGATCTCTCCATCGTCGAGAAGCTGCGCGCGAAAGGTGCCGGGCAGCAAGCCGCACTCGACCGGCGGCGTCACTCTCGCGCCATCGATTTCGACGACGAGGTTGAAGTCGGTGCCTTCGGTGACCTCGCCGAGCGTGTTCCAGAGGATGACCGCCTCCGCATCCGGACGGCTGGCCCGCGCGCGCTCGTAAGTCGTCCGGCGGGTGGTCTTGTGAAACAGCACCACATCGTGAGGATCAACGGGATCTGCGGCAAGTGCGGCGCGGAGGGAACGCTCGGGCAGCGGCTCGAGATCTGCCGCTTCGCACACCACGGTGCCGTCGTGTTCCAGCAGCAGTCGGACCCTCGCGGGGTTCACGAGATCGGCGGTCGCCTCGTTCAACAGCGCGCGAAGTTCCTGCACACCGTGGATGAAGCCGAAGCACTCGGCCGACGCGTGCATGCGCGCGAGGTGCCTCTCCAGAAGTACCAGGCCTGACTCGTGCGTCCAGCGCAGCGTCTCGAGTAGACGGAAGTCCGGCGCGTCGCCCGCAATGTAGGAAGGGATCGGCACTGCTGAAGGCTGAGCGCCGAACGCTGAACTCTGAACGTGAACCATCCGCGCTTTGATCAGGCACTCGTCGTACTCGTCACGGTCCACCGAGTCCCAGACGATACCGCTGCCGACGCCGAACTCGGCGGTGTTCAGAGTTCGGTCGATGAGCACCGTCCGGATGGCGACGTTGAAATGCCAGCGCCCGTGCGGGGACAGGTATCCGATGGCGCCGGTATAAATGCCGCGCGGGGTCGACTCGAGCTCACCAATGATGCTCATCGCGCTGTGTTTGGGCGCGCCGGTGATGGATCCGGACGGGAACATCGACTCAAAAATGGCCGACAGGCCTGCGCCCGGAGCCTCGGCCACCACCCGTGAGGTCATCTGCCATTGGAGCGGGTACCGCTCGACGTCGAACAGCGAGACGGCCCTGACGGAGCCGACGGTCGCGATCCGCCCGAGGTCGTTGCGGACCATGTCGACGATCATCACGTTCTCAGCGCGGTTTTTTTCGGAGAGCTGCAGCTGCTTTCCTCGTTGCGCGTCCTGCGCCGGCCACCAGCCGCGAGCGGCGGTCCCTTTCATCGGGTGGCATTCCAGCCGCCCGTCTTCGCCGAGAACAAACAGTTCCGGCGACGCCGAGCAAATCGCATGCGTCCCAATGTCGACGAAGGCGCTCCACCGGCCGGCCTGCGCGGCATAGAGGTCGCGCATGAGCGCGGCCGGCTCACCGCGAAAGGGCGCGTTCAGTCTGAACGTGAAGTTGATCTGGTAGGTGTCGCCGGCTTCGATGCGCGCCTTGATCGCCGTGATGGCACGCAGATACGCCGCGTGGGCGATCGACGGCTGCCACTCGCCGAGCTCGGCTGCTCCTCCCTGCGGAAGCTGCGCGAGCGTCTCAATGGACTCGGCGTCGAACAAGCCGAAGCAGACCAGCGGCAACCCGTTTTGCTCCATGTTGCACCGTGGCCCGTGCTGCACCGTGGCCGGAAGGCCGAAGGCGGCCGAGGCCTCGTAGGTGACGAACCCGGCCGCGTACAGGCCGGAATGTACCGCGGCTTCGACTTCTGCAAGCGCGGTCCGGACGCCCACGACGGCATGCGTGCTCACCACGCGCACCGGACTCGTCAAGTGTCGCCACGGTCCGCCAAATGGCGTGCGGAGGACCGCTTCGAAGCGATCGGCCATCAGAGATCGGCGGATCGAGTCAGCACGTCAGCGGTACACCCGGCCGTCCTTCATCACCAGCTTGACGCGCCGCAACGCCGAAATGTCCCGTGTCGGATCCCCTTCGACCGCGATCAGATCGGCGGCCAGACCCTCACGAATCCGTCCGATGCGATTCTCCATGTGGAGGACGCGCGCCGCGCTCGCCGTCGCGCTGCGGAGTGCGTCGCCGGCAGGCATTCCGTAGGCCACCATCAGCTCCAGTTCGCGCGCATTCTCGCCATGGGGGAAGACGCCGACGTCGCTGCCGTTCAGAATCGTGACGCCCGCGGCGAGCGCGGCCTTGAAGCTGGCGCGCTTGCGGGTAATGCCCGCGGGCTCCTGCCCCTGCCCTTTTTTCCATCCCGCGTACTGGCTCGTCGCGTCACCGGCGGCGAGCGTCGGGCACAACGCAACACCCTTCTCCGCCATCATGGCGAAGATCTCCGGCGTTCCGCCATCACCGTGGTCGATCGTCTCGACGCCGGCACTGATCGCGCGGCGCATACCCTCCGCTGTGGCGGCGTGGGCCACGACCGGACGATTGCTGCTGCGCGCGGTCTCCACGATCGTTTTCAGCTCGTCGATCGAGAAGGTCGGCGCCGCCTCTCCCCGCGCCCCCCAGCGGTAGTCGGCGTAGACCTTGATCCAGTCTGCCCCGTGCCCGATCTGATCGCGCACCACGCGGACGAGATCCGGACCGTCCGCCTCTTCCGCTCCCTGCGGTACACGCCATTGCAACGCGAACCCTCTCGGCGCATAGCTGCCGGTGGCGACGATCGCGCGCGTCGTGACGATCATCCGCGGACCCGGAATGAGGCCCTGGTCCACCGCCTGCTTCAGCTCCGCGTCGGCGTACCCCGCTCCCTCGGTGCCAAGGTCGCGGATCGTAGTGAAGCCCGCGAGCAACGTCGCCCGCAGGTGATTGACCGCGCGAGCGGTGCGGAGACCGAGCGACTCCTTCAGCACCTGGTCGTTCCATGACGCTTCGTTGTAGGCGTGGAGCAGCACGTGCGAATGCCCTTCGATCAGGCCCGGAAGGATCGTGGTGTTCGGCAGCTCCAGCACGGAAGCGCCGGCGGTGGCGGTCGTAGCGGCCGCGCCAACGGCGTCGATCCGATCGCCGCGCACGCGTACCGCCCAACCCTCGTGCAGCGTCTCGCCGTCGAACACGCGCGCGGGTTTGAGGATCGTGATCCCGGCGGCCGGCGCTGGAGACTGCTGCCTGGCCGACGCCGCCGCGCCCAGTGTCGCGGCAACGAAGACGCTGAATACAAAGGAGCGCCCGAACAGGCCCATCAGCGCCGGTCGGCCGACCACCGGCCTCCGCCGCGCGCGGCGATATAGAGAAAGATGAAGCAGAACAGCACGGCAAGCTCGCCGCCGTTCGCCAGCGGATTCCAGCCC
>JACDCA010000068.1 GCA_013694635.1 Acidobacteriota bacterium
CCAGTTCCTTCTGGATCGCCTTCATCTTCTCGTTGAGGTAGTACTCCTTCTGCGCCTTCTCCATCTGCTTCTTCACGCGAGACTGGATGCGGCGGTCCACCTGGAGCTTGTCGACCTCGGCTTCGAGAATGCCGGCGATGCGGTTCAGGCGTTCGATGGGGGAAATGATCTCCAGGAGATTCTGCTTTTCGTCCACGCCCACGACCAGGTGGGCGGCGATCGTGTCGGCCAGCTTGTTGGGGTCGTCGACCCGAACGGCGGCGATCATCGCGTCGTACTGAAGGTTGTTCGAGAGCTTGACGTACTGCTCGAAGAGCGACACCACGCGCGTCATCGTGCTCTCGGCGTCACTCCCGGCCTCGCGCGGCTTCGAGACCACCTTCACGACGACGCGGTAGAAGCCCTTGTCTTCCTTCCACTCGATCGCGCGCGCCCGGTCGATCCCCTCGACCAGCAGCTTGATGTTGCCGTCGGGCAGCTTCAGGCTCTGGACGACGTTGGCGACGCAGCCCATCGTGAAGATGTCGGAGGGCTGCGGGTCGTCGACCTGCGCGTCGTGCTGGGCCGCGAGGAAAATCCGTTTGTCCTTCAGCAGCGCGTGCTCGAGGGCGCGGACCGACGACGGGCGCCCGATGACGAAAGGCAGCATCATGTGCGGAAAGACGACGACGTCTCTCAGCGGGACTATGGGTAATGTTTCGTACAGTTCCATGGATTGGGAGTTTCCAGCTTCCAGCTACCGGCTTCCAGCTTGGTTTGCAGCTGTTGCTCGCAGCTGGGAGCAACAGCTGGGAGCTATCCGGCTTTTTCGATGAGCGTCGTGATGGGTTTCTCTTTGCTCATGACAACCTCGCGGGTGATCAGGCACTCGCGGATCTTCTTCTGCCCGGGGAGGTTGTACATCAGGTCGAGCATGAGGTCCTCGATGATCATCCGCAGGCCGCGCGCGCCGATCTTGCGCGCGAGCGCCAGTTCGGCGATCGCCTCGAGGGAGTCGTCGGTGAAGCGGAGCTTCACGTTCTCGTACTCGAACAGCTTCTGGTATTGACGCGTGATGGCGTTCCGAGGTTGCGTGAGGATCTGGACGAGTGCCGGGCGGTCGAGCTCGTGCAGCGTGCCGATGACCGGCAGCCGGCCGACAAACTCCGGGATCAGCCCGTACTTGATGAGATCCTCAGGCTCGACCATCTCGAGCGTCGCCCCGATGTCGCGGCTTGACACCGACTTCACGTCCGCTCTGAATCCCAGGGTCTTTTTGCCCGTGCGCCGCTCGATCTGCTTGTCGAGCCCGACGAACGCGCCGCCGCAGATGAAGAGGATGTTGGTCGTGTCGACCTGGAAGAATTCCTGGTGCGGATGCTTGCGCCCGCCCTGGGGGGGCACGTTCGCGACCGTGCCTTCGAGGATCTTCAGCAACGCCTGCTGAACGCCTTCGCCGGAGACGTCGCGGGTGATCGACGGGTTCTCGTCCTTGCGGCAGATCTTGTCGACTTCGTCGATGTAGATGATCCCCTGCTGGCACTTCTCGATATCGCCGCCCGCGGCCTGCAGCAGCTTGAGGATGATGTTCTCGACGTCTTCGCCGACGTAGCCCGCTTCGGTGAGCGTCGTCGCGTCGACGATCGTGAAGGGGACGGAGAGAAGCTTGGCGAGCGTTTGCGCGAGGAGCGTCTTGCCGGTGCCGGTCGGGCCGATCAGCAGGATGTTGGACTTGGTGAGCTCGATCTCGTTTCGGCCGCGCGCCTGCTTCTGAATCTCGATCCGCTTGTAGTGGTTGTAGACGGCCACCGCGAGCTTCTTCTTCGTCTGCTCCTGGCCGATGACGTATTCCTCGAGGAATTTCTTGATGTCCTGCGGGACCGGGAGCGACGAGGAGCGGGCGCCGCCGCGCGCCTCGAACTTGTTGTCGTCGGCGATGATGTCGTTGCAGACCTCGACGCACTCGTCGCAGATGAAGACCGTCGGGCCCGCAATCAGCTTGCGGACGTCGTTCTGGTCCTTATTGCAGAACGAGCAGCGGAGGATCTCGCCGTCGCCGGCCTTTTTCACCATTGGTTATGCGCGCTTGCGAATGACGTCATCAATAATACCGTATTCCTTCCCCTGTTCGGGACCCATGATGTAGTCGCGCTCGGTATCGTCCTGGATGCGTTTCAGCGGCTGCCCGGTGTGATCCGAGAGGATCTGGTTGAGCCGTTCGCGCGTCCGCAGCAGCTCGCGGGCGTGAATGTCGATATCGGTGGTCTGTCCGCCCAGCCCCTGCACCCACGGCTGATGAATCAGGATACGCGAGTTTGGCAGCGAAAACCGCTTCCCCTTCGCCCCCGCCGACAGCAGCACTGCCGCCACCGAGGCCGCCTGGCCGAGGCAGTAGGTCTGCACGTCCGGCTTGATGAACTGCATGGTGTCGTAGATGGCCATGCCTGCCGTCACCACGCCTCCCGGGCTGTTGATGTACAGGAGGATGTCGCGATCCGGATCGTCAGCTTCGAGGAAGAGCAGCTGTGCGATGACAAGATTGGCGATCTGGTCGTCGATCGGCGTGCCGATGAAGATGATGCTGTCTTTCAGCAGTCGCGAAAAAATGTCATACGCCCGTTCCCCGCGGTTGGTCTGCTCGACCACCATGGGGATGAGCTGCATACGTTCAGACATGCGGATTGAATCCTTTATCGGTCAGGTGCGGGTCGCTCGTGAGAGCAGGAACTCCACGGTGCGTTCCCGGCGAATCCCTGCATATATGCGGCCGAGGCCGCCTTCTTTTTCGAGCCGTGCCCGGACGGCGGCCGCCGTGCGTCCGCTGCGTTCCGCGTAACGCGTGATCTCCTCGTCCACGTCGGCGTCGCTGACCGCGATGTTCTCACGACGCGCGACCTCGTCCAGCACCAGCGCGCTCTTCACCGCTGCGGTCGCCGCCTGGCGCTGCTTGTCGCGGAACTCTTCCCAGTTGATGTTCGTGCGCATCGGGTCGACCTGCTGCTCGATCAGCCGGCGGACGAACTCCTCGACGCGCCGATCGATCTCGCGCTCCAGCAGCGTCGGCGGGACGTCGACCGTCACCCGCTCGGCCAGCTGCTTGAGCAACTCACCGCGCATCTCGCGCTCGTTCTCGTGCATCTGCTCGTGCTCGAGATCGGCGCGCACGCGGGTGCGGAGCCCCTCCAGGCTCTCGAAATTCCCAAGGTCCTTCGCGAACTCATCGTCCAGATCGGGAACGGCGCGCTTGCGAATCGACTTGACCGATGCGTCGTACTTCACCGTGGAGCCCGCGAGCTCCCCGATCGAGTAGTCGTCCGGATAGCTCACATCGAACGATTTGCGCTCCCCGGCCGTCAGGCCGAGCAGCGCGTCGTCGAATCCGGGCGGGTTCGCCGGCGCGCCGATGTCGACGCTGACCGCATCGTGCTTGTCGGTCTGCGGTGCGCCGTCAGGCCCCGAAGCGGTCCGCTCCAGGTCCACCACCACGGAATCACCGGTCTCCACGCCGCGCTCGTCGACCGGTTCGTACCGGGCCGCACGTTCCCGCAACTGCGACAAGGCCTGTTCGACTGCGCCGTCGTCGACGGCGGCCGGCTTGTCGTGGAGCGTCAGGCTCGCGTAATCGCCCGGGTCGATCGGCGGCACCGTCTCGAAGGTCGCCGTGAACTTGAGCGGCTGCCCCTCCTCGACGACGACATCCTTGATGTCGGGCGTGTCGACCGGCTCGACGCCGCGCTCGCGCAACGCCTCGTCGACCGCGCGCGGGATCAGCCCGTGCGCGACATCGTGAAGAATCTGATCGCGAAATCGCTGGCGAACAACTTTGGGCGGCACCTTCCCCGGCCGAAATCCGGGTATCCGCGCCGCCTTGCTGTAGTCGCGTGCGATCTTCTCGATCTCGGCATCCACCACCGTGCTGGGGATTTCGACGACCAGGTTCTTGCGCGTTTCTGAAAGGTCGATGAACTCGGTCTTCATCTGGTGCTTTTGTCGGGAGCCGGGCGAGCGTTGGCTGGATATGCGAAAGGGGGGAGTCGAACCCCCATAGCCTTGCGGCTACCGGATCCTAAGTCCGGCGCGTCTGCCAGTTCCGCCACTTTCGCGTCGGACCGGATGCCCCTAGATTAACACGTGGCAGAGGTCCAGGCGCTACGGGTGTTGACTACCGCTTTGAGTGTCCCCTTTTTGCCACGAATAGTAGCACGCGCCCTCCACACCACTACTAATGGGCCTACGCATGCCGGTTTGCGTTAATGTGACAGCCACCTTTTCGGCCGTCAGGCCTCAATCCTGCATCACCCCGGCCGGCAGCATCAATAGAGGATGCCGGGACGCCCCGGCGGGGAGGAGCGATCGTGGCGCGGGCAATGTGGAAGGGGTCGATCGCGTTCGGCTTGGTGACCATCCCCATTGAGCTGTACAGCGCGGTGCGCGACCACCGGCCGAAGTTCCGGCTGCTGCACGCGAAGGATGAATCTCCCGTGCACTACGAACGCGTCTGCCAACGCGAAGGGAAGTCGGTCGGCTGGGAAGATCTGGTCAAGGGTTACGAATACGAGAAGGGGCAGTTTGTCGTCCTCACCAAGGACGACTTCAAGACAGCGGCGGTCGAAAAAACCAAGACGATCGACATTCTGGACTTTGTGGACCCGAAGGAGGTCGACGAGCGCTATTTCGAGACGCCGTACTACCTCCAGCCGGGAAAAGGCTCCGATCGCGCGTATGCGCTGCTGCGCGACGCGATCGACAAGTCCGGAAAGATCGGCGTCGCCAAGATCATCCTACGCGACGCGCAGCATCTCGCGGCGGTGGAGACGATCGGGGATGCCATTGTTCTGACGATGATGCGGTTCGCCGATGAGCTCGCGGATCTCGAGGACTTCCGCTTCCCCAAGGCGGAGGCCGTCCGGCCGGGTGAGATGAACATGGCGCTGCAGCTGATCGACTCGCTCAGCGCGAAGTGGGAGCCGGAGAAGTACACCGACGAGTACCGGGACAATCTGATGCACGTGATCCAGGCAAAGCTCAAAGGCAAGAAACCGCGTCTTACCGAGCGCGAAACGCGGCCCCAGGCCGAGGTGGTGGACCTGATGGAACGGCTGCGGGCAAGTCTCGAAGGCAAGAAGTCGAGCGGTGCCCGCAAGACGGCGGGCCGCAAACCTGCCGCGACGAAGAAAACTGCACCCCGCAAAAAGGCGGGGCGGGCTGCCTGATGTGCCCGCGGGCGGTGGCGGCGGTTTTGGGCTCTAATTGAGGAAGGATGCCCGTCGTACAGACCCCCGTCGACCGCGCCGCTGCCGCCGAGTGGTACGCCCGTAACCGCCGTCGCACGCGGGCGATCTTCGACATGATCGATCCTGCCGCGTACTATACGCGCCCGATTTCGCTCCGGAATCCGATCGTCTTTTACGAAGGGCACCTGCCGGCCTTCAGCATCATCGCCTTCATCAACCGCGGCCTCGGCCGGGACGGTGTCGAGGCGCGCCTGGAACAGCTCTTCGCACGCGGGATCGATCCCGAGAGCGAACAGAACGCCGCGCCACGCAGCGGCGTGTCCACGGTGTGGCCTCCGAGGGAAGAGGTTCTCAGGTTCGCCGCCGCGGCGGACCGACTGGTGGACGATGCGATTCGGACTGCGCCGTTCGACGAATCCCGTCCAGCCATGCGTCGCGCCGAGGGGCTGTTCACCGCGCTCGAGCACGAGGCGATGCATCAGGAAACGCTTCTCTATATGTGGCATCGCCTGCCGCACGAACTGAAGCAGCGTCCGGAATACCTTCGCTACGAGCATCGCGGGGATCCTCCGCCGTACAGCGCTGTCACGATCCCCGCCGGCGAAGTGACGCTGGGCGCCTCCCGCGTGACCGTCCCCTTCGGATGGGACAACGAGTTCGACGCACACACGGTGGAGGTCGGCGCGTTCACCGTCGACGTTCACAGCGTCACGAACGCGGATTACCTGCCGTTTGTCGAAGCCGGCCACGTCGAGCCGCCGGCCTTCTGGGTGAAGCAGGATGGCCAGTGGTACTGGCGCGGCATGTTCGAGAACATCCCCCTGCCACCGGCGTGGCCCGTGTACGTTGCGCATGAGGATGCCGCGGCGTATGCGGGGGCGAAGGGGCGCAGGCTCATGACCGAGGCGGAGCATCATCTCGCGTCCGCTGGCGTCGACCTCCACGCAGGCCATTCCAACTTCACGATGTGGGAACCGGTGCCTGCGGGCTCGCGTCCCAAAGGGATCAGTCGCCGGGGCGTGCACGACCTCGTCGGCAACGGATGGGAATGGACCTCTACGATCTTCGCGCCGTTCCCCGGGTTCGAGCCCATGCCCTCGTATCCTGAATACTCCGCCGAGTTCTTCGACGGTCAGCACTACGTGATGAAAGGGGCGTCGCCGGCGACCGCGCGTGAGCTCATTCGACCGAGCTTCCGCAACTGGTTCAGGCCGAACTACCCGTATGTCTACGCAAAGTTCAGGACGACCGCCGATGCGTGACGCGGCCGCCGCACTCGCCGCCGAGTTCGCCGCCGACGTCCGGCGCGACCTCGCGCTCACGCCGAAACAGCTGCAGTCGAAGTACCTCTACGACCAGCTCGGTTCCAGCCTGTTCGAAGCGATCTGCCGCTTGCCGTGGTACCACATCACGCGCGCGGAAAGCCGGCTCCTCGCACGTCATGCCGCGGAGATCGTCGAGGAGTTCGGCGGCGGCACGATCGTGGAGCTCGGATGCGGCAGCGGCGAGAAGATTGTCATGCTGGCCGAAGCGCTCCAGTCGCGCGGCGGCACGGCACGCGTGCACCTGATCGACATCTCGTCGCAGGCGCTCGAGCAGACCGAAGAGCGCCTCACGCGCCTCGAACACGTCTCCGTGGTCGGCCACCAGTCGACGTACGAGGAGGGATTGCGCCGCGCGGCGGCGGCGCGCACGACGGAAGATCCCGTGCTCGTCCTGTTGCTCGGCTCCAACATCGGTAACTTCGATACGCCTGCGGCGCTCGACTTTCTCGACCGCATTCGGCGCACGCTCCGCCCCGGCGACCTCCTGCTGCTCGGCGCGGACCTGACCAAGCCTGAGGCGGATCTGATCCTCGCCTACGATGACCCCCTCGGGGTCACGGCGGCGTTCAACAAGAACCTCCTCGTCCGGATGAACCGCGAGCTTGGCGCCGATTTCGAGCTGACCAGGTTCGCGCACCGCGCCGCGTGGACCGCTTCTGAACAGCGGATCGAGATGCACCTCGTGAGCCTCGCCGTTCAGCGCGTCACCATCGCACCCTCCGGTGTCATCGTCAATTTTGACGCCGGCGAACATATCTGGACGGAAAGCTCCTACAAGTACGATCCCGAAGAGCTGCAGGACATGGGCGCGACCGCCGGCTTCATGACGCTGAAGCAGTGGATCGATCCAGAGGCGGCTTTTGCGCTGACGGTCTTCCTCGCCTGATTCGTCCCTGGAATCCGGCATCCCATCCACGGCTGGTGGTACTCCGCCCGCCTGCAAACCATTGCCATCATGGCCCCGTCTAAGCCGGCTGAGTACAGCCGTATGAAAGCCATGACTCTCCTCGTAATGATTACCGTCCTTTCCGTATCGACCGCGGCTGGCGAAGCGCTGCCGCCGGAGACGCCTGCCCGAATTGTCGCGACAGCGATACCGGCGGCGAGCGCCATGCGCGTGGACGGTGATTTGACGGAAGAAGTCTGGCAGCGCGCGCCGGTCATCTCCGGCTTCAAACAGCGGGATCCGCGCGACGGAGCGCCGGCGACGTTCGAGACCGAGGCGCGGGTGGCTTATGACAACAACGCGATTTACGTGGCCGTGCAGGCGATCGACCCGGACGCCGGAAAGATCATCGGGTTGCGTACGCGGCGCGACGAAGGCTCGCCGTCCGACTGGCTGCGCGTCGTGATCGACTCGTTCCACGACCGCCGGTCCGGTTACGAGTTCGCGGTGAATCCCGCCGGGGTCAAGCAGGACAGCTACTGGTTCAACGACGGC
>JACDCA010000084.1 GCA_013694635.1 Acidobacteriota bacterium
TGTCCCTCCAGCACGTCCTGGATCGCCGACAGCGCCCGCCGCGGCTGCAGCGTCACACCGAGCGGGCGGATTGAGGATCCTTCGCCGCGCGTCGCCAGGCCTCTCGTGGCAACAGCACCGCGCGGACCGTCGAGCGAGATCCCTGCGCCCCGCAGAAACTGCGATACGTGCAGCCGAAGATCATTGCTTTGACGGCCACTCGCAAGTGGCGGCAGCTCCGCGTACGCCTCGAACCTCTGGCCCGCCGGAGCGTCGCCGTAATCCAACAGCGGATTCAGCAACGGATGGCGCACCTTCGCGAGCCGCGCGCATTGCTCCTCCCAGTCGAGCGCATCCACAGCGGACGCCTCGTCCAGAAGGATGCGTACGCTCGCACCAGAGGCGGCGTCGATCCACGTGCCGTTCGATCTGAAGAACCGGTCCGCCAGCCACTCCATGCCGCCACCTCTTTTGGGATCGGCGGGGCCCCTGCACCCCGCCTGGTGGCCTTCACTCGCTCTCGCTCCGCTCCGGCCACACGCGTCACAGTGCAAGCGAACGTCCCGTGCGCCGCGCGCGGTTTTGCGCCTGAAACCGCCAGCGTCCGTTCAGGAGGGCGCAGTTTCTTCGCTTACAATCGGGACCCGATGCTGCGTTTCCTCACAGCTGGCGAATCTCATGGCCGCGCGTTGATCGTCATCGTCGATGGCGTCCCGGCCGGGCTTGCGATCGATGCGGATGCGATCGCGCGCGAGCTTCGCCGGCGCCAGGGCGGGTATGGACGGGGGCGCCGCATGGCCATCGAGGCCGATCGCGCGGAGATCCTCTCAGGCGTACGGCGTGGCGAAACGATGGGTGGACCGATCGCATTGATGATCGAGAACCGCGACTGGGCCAACTGGCGGCACACGATGAGCGTCGAGGTGGATCCGGCCGACGATGCGGGAGGCGCGCGCCGGTCGCCCGTGACACGTCCGCGTCCGGGACACGCCGACCTGGCAGGAGTAGCGAAATATGGACGCGCCGACGTCCGCGACGTCCTCGAACGCGCAAGCGCACGCGAGACGGCCGCGCGCGTCGCCGCCGGCGCGGTCGCGAGGCAGCTCCTCGGCGTCGCCGGTGTCCGCATCGCGAGCCATGTGTTCCGGATTGGAGAGGCCGCACTTCCCTCACAGCGATCCGTATCGTTCGCCGAGGCGGCGGCGATTGAGGACGACTCCCCGTTGCGCTGTGCGGACGCTGAGATCGAGCGCGGCATGATCGCCGAAATCGACGCGGCGCGTGAGGCGGGCGACACCCGCGGCGGCGCGTTCGAGGTCATCGCGACCGGTGTGCCGGCGGGCCTTGGCAGCTACGCGCAATGGGACCGCAAGCTCGACGGACGCCTGGCACAGGCGCTCATGTCGATCCCCGCCATCAAGGGCGTCGGTGTCGGCATCGGTCCGGAGGCCGCCGGCCGGCCCGGCTCACGCATGCACGACGAAATCGTTCCGGATCCCGACGGCCCGCGCCCCACCAAGATCTCGCGCCCGACCAACAACGCGGGCGGTCTCGAAGGGGGCGTCACCAACGGCGAGGACGTCCGCGTATCGGCCTGGATGAAACCCATCTCCACGCTCATGAAACCGTTGCGGTCGGTGGATCTCACGACCATGAAGGAGGCGTCAGCGGCGATCGAGCGCAGCGACGTATGCGCCGTGCCCGCCGCAGCGGTCGTCGGCGAGGCGATGGTCGCGCTCGTCCTGGCCGACGCGTTGCTCGAGAAGTTCGGCGGCGACTCGATCGCCGAGTTGACGCGCGCGATCGACGGTGCTGCCGCAGTCGCGCGCGAGCGCTTTTCAGCCGCGCGGGCGCGGCCGGAGCGGAGCGCGAGCGAGTGAAGGCCGCCAGCCGGGGTGCAGGGGGCCCCGGCGATAAGTAAATGATTCGTCCAATCTTGAGATACGGCGACCGGGGCCTCGGCGCTCCGGCCAGGCCGGTTGGCGAGTTCGACGACAGCGTGCGGCAATTGATCGACGACATGGTCGAGACGATGTACGCGGCGCCGGGCATCGGCCTGGCCGCCACGCAACTGGGGATTCCTTTGCGCGTGCTCGTCGTCGATACAACCGCCGGCCGGACCGTTGGCCAATTGATCGCATTGGTGAATCCGGAAATCGTGGAACGCGCCGGCACGCAGCTCGAAGAGGAAGGCTGCCTGAGCGTGCCAGGATTCAACGCGACCGTCGTCAGGCCGTCGCGGATTGTGCTGAAGGGCTACGACCGTGACGGCGCCGAACGGATCGTCGAAGGCAAGGACGTTCTGGCGCGCGCATTCCAGCACGAGATTGATCATCTCGACGGAACGCTCTTCGTGGATCGGCTGAGGGGGATCAGGCGCGACCTGATCGTCCGGAAGATCCAGAAGCTGCAGCGCTCCGGGAAGTGGTGACCGTGCGGATCGTCTATTTCGGGACACCGGAGTTTGCCGTCCCCGGGTTCGAGGCACTCCTCGAGTCATCACACGAGGTCGTTGCGCTCGTTTCTCAACCCGACCGGCCGAAAGG
>JACDCA010000087.1 GCA_013694635.1 Acidobacteriota bacterium
TCGGCGCGTCGAGCAATCGCAGCAAGTTCGGCAACAAAGCTCTTCGGGCTTTCGAGCACAAGGGCTATCGCGTCCTCGCCATCAATCCCAACGAGAAGGAGGTCGAAGGGTACCGGACCTTCGCGTCCGTCCTTGATGTACCGGACGCTATCGATATGGCGACGGTCTACGTGCCCGCCGATGCCGGCCTGCGCGTGATGGACGATCTGGCGAAGAAAGGCGTCGCGGAGGTGTGGCTCAATCCCGGCGCCGACGATGAAGCAGTCGTGGCGCGGGCGAAGGCTCTGGGGCTGAACGTCGTCCAGGCGTGCAGCATCATCGCGATCGGAGAGAGCCCGTATCGCTACTGACGGCGACCGATCACTGTGCGAACGTTATCCTTCGGCGTCGCCGGCCGTTGTCGGCCGGGGTCATGGACGGACTGATACGACGTCACCGATCAGGCTTTTCAGCTCGTCCGCTTCAATGACTTCCTTTTCGAGCAGCCGCTCGGAAACGCGGTCGAGCGTCTCGCGCCGCTCCCGAAGGACCCGGCGCGCCGTCTCGTGGGCTTCCACGAGGATGCGTTTCACTTCGACGTCGATCTTGACTGCCGTTTCCTCGGCATAGTTGCCACGCTCGGGCCCGAACGGCATCTCGAGAAAGGCGTTCCGCTTGTGCCCGTTGTAGCTCACCGCTCCCAGTTCGTCGCTCATGCCGAACTCGGTCACCATCGCCCGCGCGATGTCAGTGGCACGCTGCAGATCGTTCTGCGCGCCGGTCGTGACTTCGCCAAACGCAATCTCCTCCGCACTCCGCCCCCCGAGCAGGACCGAGAGCTGATTGAGCAGGTCGTTGCGCGTCAGCAGGTAGCGGTCTTCGAGCGGCAGCTGCATCGTGTAGCCAAGGGCGCCGAATCCGCGCGCAACGATGGAGATCTTGTGCACAGGGTCGAGCCCCGGTAGCAGGCTGGCGACGATCGCGTGTCCGGACTCGTGGTACGCCACGATCCGGCGTTCCTTGTCGTTCATCACCCGCTTCTTCTCGAGCCCGGCGATGAGGCGATCGATCGCGTCGTCGAAATCCTTCGTGTCGACCGCGGCCTTGTCCTTGCGCGCCGCCAGGAGGGCCGCTTCGTTCACCAGGTTCGCCAGATCAGCGCCGGCGAATCCCGCGGTGCGCGCGGCGATCACTTTCAGGTCGACCGACTCCGACACTTTTACGGTCTTCACGTGGATGCGAAGGATCTCTTCACGGCCGCGGACGTCCGGCTTGTCGACGAGCACCTGGCGATCGAACCGGCCAGGCCGGAGCAGGGCAGGGTCGAGCACCTCGGGCCGGTTGGTGGCACCCATGATGATCACCCCCTTGCGCGCATCGAATCCGTCCATCTCCGCGAGCAGCTGATTGAGCGTCTGCTCGCGCTCCTCGTGGCCGCCCATGGGGCTCTGCATACGCACCTTGCCCAGCGCATCGAGCTCGTCGATGAAGACGATGCATGGTGCCTTGGCGTCGGCCTGGGCAAACAGGTCGCGCACGCGAGAGGCGCCGACGCCGACGAACATCTCCACGAACTCCGACCCGCTCAGGCTGAAGAAAGGAACCTTGGCTTCCCCGGCGACCGCGCGCGCGAGGAGCGTCTTGCCCGTCCCGGGCGGGCCCACGAGCAGGACGCCCTTCGGAATGCGTCCGCCAATGCTCGTGTACTTCTTCGGCGTCTGGAGGAACTCGACGATCTCCTTGAGCTCCTCCTCGGCTTCGTCCACGCCCGCCACGTCGGCGAACCGCACCTTCACGTCGTCGTCGGCGTACACCTTGGCCTTGCTGCGGGCGAAGGACATGACGCCCCCCTCCGGGCCGCCCATCCGGCGGAGGAAAAAGCTCCAGAGGGCAACGATGAAAATGAGCGGGATGATCCAGCCGATCACCTCGCTCATCCACCGGCTGGCCAGTTCTCCCTTGTGCGGAACCTTGTGCGCGTCGAGCTCTTCGACGAGTTTCGGATCCTCGATGCGGACGGCCGTGAACGGCTTCGGCTTGCCGCCGCCCTCCGGCTTCAGGAGACCGTGGATGGTTTCTGTCGCGACGGTGACTTCCTGGACGCGGCCACTTCGGACCGCCTCCTTGAACTCGCTGTAGGAAATCGTCTGTCCCGATTGTACGGACAGGAAGACCGCCTGGCCGAGCGCGAGCATCATCAGGACGCCGAGCCCGAGCCACATGGCCTGGCCGGGGCCGGGGCGCACCATGATGCGGCGTTCCCCTTTGCGTCGACCGCGCGGGTTCGGGGGAGTCTCGGGCTTTTCGTCCGCCATCAGAGGGCCACCGGTTCGCGCGCCGTCTCGAAGGTCAACTCTCCGCCCTTCACGTCGATCCGCACCAGCTCCCCTTCGCGGATGTCTCCTTCCAGCACCTTGATGGCAAGCGTGTCCAGCACGCGGCGCTGGATGATGCGCTTGAGCGGGCGGGCACCGTAGGTCGGATCGTAACCCTCGGCGATCAGGAGGTCCTTCGCACGCTCGCTCAGGTCGACGCGGATCTTGCGATCCTCGAGCCGCTTCATCAGCCCGCGCAGCTGAATATCGATGATGACGCGCA
>JACDCA010000092.1 GCA_013694635.1 Acidobacteriota bacterium
GGTGGAGTCAAAGCTGAACATCGACGAGCGGCAGTCAGGCGACGTGGCGGTGCTGACCCTGACCGGTCAGATCCTGCTCGACGATGGTGACCTCGCATTCGGACGACACGTCAGCGGACTGATGAACCGCGGCATCGTCAGGTTCATCGTCGACCTCGCGGGGGTCACGTATATCGATAGTTCCGGCGTCGGCATGATGGCGGCGAAACTCAAACGCGCCCGCGAAAGCGGCGGCGACATGAGGCTTCTTCATCTCACCAGCAAGAGTCAGCGCCTCCTCGGCATGATGAAGCTTTTGATGGTGTTCGAGACGTTCGAGGACGAAGCGGCGGCCCTTCGCAGCTTCGCCTCGCGGCCCGGCTCTTAGTCGGAGCCGTATCCAATCCCTTGGTTTCGGATTCGGCCAACAGCCTTCACGAGCTGCTCGTGGTTGGGACCGGAGCCCGTGAACGGTGACGAGCGGCGTCAAGCGAGGGACGAGAAAGGGCACGTGACGTGCTGAGGGTCGAAAGGCGATGCGCGTCTTTCGGTTTGGCGAGTTCGTCTTCGACACCAACAGCGGAGAGCTCCGAAAGGGAAGCTCGCGCACGCGATTGCGACCTCAGCCCGCCGTGTTGCTCGCCTACTTCCTTCAGCATACCGAGACGGTCGTCACCCGCGACGAGCTCCGTCGCCTGCTCTGGCCGGACGGGACGTACGTCCAGTTCGACCATGGTTTGAACTCCTGCATCAAACAGATTCGTGCGGCGCTGTCGGATGAACGGCTCCGCCCCCGTTACCTGGAGACGCTTCCGCGGCGCGGGTATCGGTTCACCCAGGCCGTGGTCGCGGCCAGCAGCAACGCCGCCGTACCCGCCGACTTCGGACTGTCGGGCACCGTGCGAGTCACCGAACGGCAGCTCCACGTCGAGATGCAGCTGTACGATGCCGCAGACGAGGCCCACGTCTGGACGTCGTGCTTCACCACGGACTTGAACGACGCGCTCGACCCGCGGCGAGATATCGGCACACGCATCATCGACGCACTTGTTCGACATGCGTCGGGTAGATGAAAGCATTCAGCTGCCCTACCGGGGGACGCGGAGATCGAACGCCGCCATTTCACTGGCGTTCCTCACCATGAGATAACCATCGGCGATCGCCGGATGGTTCCACGTCCTGCCGCTCAGGACGGGAAAGCGCGTAATCTCCACATGACGCTCGGGTGTCGCACGCACCAGCGCCAGATCCCCTCCTCGCTCAGGACCACGAGGTGCGCGGACGCCAGGATGACCTGTCCGTGGCCGTAACGTCCGCCCTTCCACTTCAAGGCGCCGGTTGCCGCGTCGAGGCAGGCGAGAATGGCTTCATCCAGTCCGTAGATGAAGCCGTCCTGGTGCACGGAACTGGTGAACTGATTCTTCATTCGGTTCGTGCGCCACAACTCCCGGACGGCGAAGGCATCGCCCTCGGCCACGAGTTCTTCGCCACCGCGCTGCTCGATCGTGGACGCCCGTCCCTCGGCCATGACAAAAGACGGGTGGCCGGTCCCGCGACGCGTCTATTTGTGAACGCTGCCCGCTGCATCACTGACGGAGGCGGGTGCGCGGGACGATCGTTAACCCTACCCGCGACGGCTGATGCGCCCATCGACGGCGCCCTGCGTCGGTTTCCGCGGCGGCTGACGACAGGCATATACTGAGCCGATGCTTCGTCGCGTCCTCGCCGGCTCGGGCGCCATTCTGGCGCTGTTCCACGTGTGGCTTCTGGCCGGCCAGATGCTGGCGGGTGAGCTCGCAGACACGGGACGCCTGCTCCGCTGGCTTGCGGCGTTGGTCTTCGTCGGTGTCCTGATTCTCCTTGCGCGCCGGGGACAATCGCTTCTTCGCGGTCGAAAGGCCGTTGCCGTCTGGCTCCTCGCCGCGTTGCTTCACGGTCCCTCGATTGCCGTTCGAATCAGTGCCCCTGATTCAACAGCGGTTCCGGATGTCGTGGCTGCGCTCGTTCAGCTCGCGGTCGCATCTGCCGCCGCGATCGGCCTCCGCCTGCTGGTCGCGTTCGGCCGCGCAACGAAGCAACGGTCCTCTCGCCCGTCAGCCAGCTCCATGGTCTCAGGCGGGACCCTGGTGGGTGCGCTTTCGCCTGACGCTTTTCTTCGCATCACACCTCGACCGCCTCCGCGCGCCTGATCTCCCGCTCCTGTTCAGGGTACGAAAACCTCGCGGCGCCAGCGATCTGGCGCCCGGAGATTGCTGTACGGAGGTAGGTCTCATGGGCCGTCGTGTATACGTGTTGTTTTCTGCGATTCTTGCAACTGCTCTCCCGGCGTCCGCCGCCACTGTTTCAGGACTGGTGTCTGACGCCACCGGGGCTGCGTTACCCGCGACACGGATTGTGTTGCGTGACGTGGCTGCCGGGCGAGAACTCCAAACGGAGACCGGCCCCGATGGCCGGTACAGGATTGACGTGCCGGCTGCCGGCACGTACCTCATCATCTTTACGCGTTCAGGTTTCGCGGAGGCGGCGCGCACGCTGACGATCGTCGATAGGGATGAGACCCTCGACGTTCCCGTGCGGCTCGTCATCGGCGCGCTCAACGCCGACGTCAGTGTGACCGCTGCTCGTGGCGAGCGGGAAATCCGCGGAATCCCCCTCCACGTCGAGACCTGGACTGGCGAAGCGCTGGCGCAGAGCAACCCGCTGTCGACCGGCGACGCGCTCACCCGAGCGGTCAACGTCACACCGGTAGGGAACGGGCCGTTCGGCGTGCGACCGCGCCTGCGGGGCCTGGATTCCACGCGTCTGCTCGTCCTCGTCGACGGCGAACGCCTGAACACCGCCCGCCAGGCCACCGACCGTACCGGCGCAGAGGTGGGGTTGATCTCGCCGGATGCCATCGGCCGGCTCGAAGTCGTCAACGGGGCCGGCACCCTCATGTACGGCTCTGATGCGCTTGCCGGCACGATCAACATCATCACCAACGAGCCGTCTTTCTCCCCCTCCCGGCGTTTCATCTACGGCCTGAACAGCTTTTACAGCACGAACGAGAACGGCCGCCGCGGTGCCCTGACACTCGGGATTACGTCGAGTCGCTACGCGGTCCGCGTCCAGGGAGGGGCCGAGAGATTCGGCACCTACCGGACAGGGGAGTTCGACACCGAAGACACACGTCCGCTCTTTGCGTCCGGCGCGCTTCGCCGTGCGGATACGATCGATGACAGCTTCGGCTTCACCTTCAGGGCATTCCCCGATCCGTTCAACGCACCCTACGTACGAACCGACGACGAGGTCCTGAACTCTGAAGCGCGGGGGCACTTCGCCAACGTGTCAGGCATGCTGCGACTCGGCGCTCGGCAGACCCTGCGACTCCGTTATCAGCGGCGGCACATGGAGGACATCGGCTTTCCCGATTTCTCGCCGCCCTATTTCTTCAACGCCACATCGCTGCCTCACAGCCGGCTGGATCGCGCGTCCGTGCGTTACGAGAGGCAGGACGTGTCGCCATGGCTGGCCAATCTCACGGCGTCTGCGTACTACCAACGTACGGCGCGGCTTCTTCGCAATCGGCTGCCGGTTCAGTTCCCCGTGCCGAGTGGCGCGACGTTGTTTCCGATCAACGTCTTGCGGCTGGACGTGCTGTCCGACACCGAGCAGCGCGTCTGGACGCCCGGAGCCGCGGTCCAGGCGACGTTGGTACCCACGGGGAATCACCTGGTCACCGCAGGGCTCACCGCCTATCGCGATCGCAGCAGCGACCGGCGCGTCACCCAGACGACGACATCGCTGGTCGGACGCGTAACCCTGGGCGCGCGCGGCCCCGCGTCCGAGGTGTTCGCGTCGCCCATTCCGCTCGGCACTCCGGTACTTGCGCACCCGGTCCGTGTGCCCGACGCCAGTCTGCTCGACGTCGGCGTGTTCGTTCAGGACGAATGGCGAATCAGGCCCAGGCTGTCGCTCGTCGCCGGCGTCCGCGGCGACTTCTACGACGCAACCACTGAGGCGACACCGGGGTACGACGTCGCATCGCTCGTTGCGGGGGCCGTCCCGCCGATCGATCCCCGTACTCTCCCTGATCCCGCGGGCGCATCGTTTGCCCGCCGCGCCCTGACGGGCGATGTCGGGTTGATCGCGAATCGTGGCGGCCGGATCAATCCATTTCTGAGATTGGGGCGCAGCTATCGTCATCCCAACCTGGAGGAGATGCTGTTTGCCGGCCCTGCAACGGTCGGCAGCATTGCGCCGAACGTTACCGTGCAGCCCGAGGTCGGAACCAACCTGGATCTCGGCACCAAGGTGCGGGCGGGCCGGTTATCTGGCGGGGCCTACGTCTTCGTCAATCACTACGAGCACTTCATCGCGCAGGACGTGTTCGTCGCCACGACACCTGCGCGCACACCGCTCGCGCAGGCGATCAACTACACAGATGTCAGGATCAGCGGCGTAGAGCTGAACGTTGACGCGCCCTTCGTGTTTCGACACGGGGTGCTGACGCTCGCGGGTGCAGGGGCGTTCACGCGCGGCACCATACAACGCGCCTCGACACCGGCAGGAACCGATCTCGCAGGCACGCCGGCGGACAACATCACACCGTTCAAGACGATTGCCGCCCTGCGCTTCACCGAACCGCGCGGTCGTTGGTGGCTGGAATATGGCGTCCGTGCCCAGAGCGACGTGAAACGGGTCGCCCGCACGCTGCTGGACTCCCCGTTTCTGATCGCCCAGGATCTGCTCTCCCTGGACGGCTTTGCCGTGCACCGTCTCGGCTGGGGCGGGCAACTCGTTCGCGGGCGCGACCGCGTCTCGTTGACGTTTGCGATCGAGAACCTGACCGACAAGTACTACCGCGAGCACTTCCAGTTCGCGCCCGCTCGCGGCCGGAGCTTCACCGTGGGCCTCAGCGCGGGAGCGTTTTGAGTGAGCCCGTGGCTCGTCCACTACGTCCCGATCGTCACGACGGTGCTGACGATTCCGTTCGCCTTCGAAATCTTCGCCCGCTATCGGCATCACCCCGAGCGGCTGCACCTGCTCTGGTGGGCCCTCGGCGTGTTCACCTACGGAATCGGCACGCTGACCGAGTCGTTGACCACGCTGATCGGGTGGCGCGAGCCGGTATTTCGATCGTGGTACATCTCAGGGGCGCTTCTTGGTGGAGCACCCCTGGCGCAGGGAACCGTGTACCTGCTTCTCTCCCGGCGCGTGGCGCACTGCCTGACGGGTATTTTGCTGTCATTCGTGACCGTCGCCGCGATTGCAGTAATCCTCTCGCCGATCGATTACACGCGCGTCGAGACGCACCGGCTCACCGGGCGCGTCTTCGAGTGGACCTGGGTGCGGACGTTCAGTCCGTTCGTCAATATGTACGCCGTCATATTCCTGATTGGCGGCGCGATTCTCTCGGCTGTTCGGTTCACTGGCGATCCGGCCACGCGGCACCGCGTGTGGGCGAACGTGCTGATTGCGGCTGGCGCCATCCTGCCGGGCATCGGCGGAATGGCCACACGCGTTGGATATACGGAGGTCCTTTACGTCACAGAGCTCGTGGGCCTGCTCCTGATGTGGTCCGGGTACCGCATGAGCGTCGTGCCACGGCGAAGGACGGCTTCGCGACTCCCGTTAACGACGCCGGGCAGTCCGTGAGCCGGTAGCCCCCCGTCGATTCGTGAGTCCGCGACTGCTGATAGAGTTCCCCTGTCGACAAGCGGAGTGGCGGCGACACCGGCCGAAGGAGAGATCGCGTGACAGACGTGCACGAACCACGGCTCGACGGGGCGGCACCCCTTGTGCTGGTCATCGACGATGCGGAGGACTTGCGGGTGCTCGTCGCAGAGTTGCTCGAAACGCATGGATTCAGGGTGATGAGCGCGAAGAACGGCTTCGAGGGGGTCAAAGTCGCGGTCGAATCGAAGCCGGACGTGATCCTGATGGACCTGGGGATGCCCGGGATGGACGGTCTCGAAACAGCCCGCCTCCTGAAGAAGCAGCCGGTCACCTCCGCAATCCCGATCGTCGCGTTCACCGGACAGAACGTGGCCGACGACCTGCCGCGCATCCGCGCGTGCGGCTTCGCGGAGCTCATCGTCAAATCTCACGATCCGGAACAACTGCTCGCGACGCTGGGGCGGCTCGTCCCACGCTGACGTGCCGTCCTCGAGGTGCGCCAAACCGGGCTGGTAGACGCCGGTCTGATAGCCCGGCGCTGCTGCTCCCCGCAATCAGCACTGTGCACGCGGTGCGCCCCAACCCGGATACTCCCGCTTCAGGCGGACGATCGTCGCTTCGCTAGGCGCCGGCAGCCGGTTCGCCTGACGCTGTGGCCGCCGGCTGCGGTCATTGAACGCCCCGATCCCGCAGTCTTTGTACCGGTCGTAAATCTTGTAGCCGGTCTTGCGAGAGATCCCAAACTCCGCGCACAAAGGCGCCATCTTCTCGCCCTCGAGCAGGCGGGCGACAAGGCGATCGTCGTCCGCAATCAGGATACGCACGGATATGGCTCCTCCGCCGCCGCGGCGTAGCGCCGCAATGCGGCAGTCACTTTGGCGGCTTCGACCGACAACTCCCGGCGGGCCACCTCGCCCGCGTCGAGCTGCGAATCTGTGTCGATGCCCTCCAGGACGCAGGCCACGCTGGAGACCGGCCTCGAGATCCCCGTTCCCCTTTTCTTCAAGGACGGGGAGAAGGTGAAAGTGCACACGGAAACGCGGGAGTCTGCCGGCAGGGCGGGGAGAAACGCGGAAATCTAAACGAGACTGTTCCGAAGCGAACAGTTTCCGCAGCCTGTTCGGGCCACAGTGGCGAGACCTCCCGGTCCGCGCGGGACAGCCACATGTCCACTATCCTCATCGTTGACGACCTCGCCGCCGACCGAAAGGTCCTGCTCACGCTCCTGGGCCCTCAGGGGCATCGGTTCATCGAGGCAGCCGATGGCCGCGAGGGACTCTCGTCCGCTCAGGCCGAGCATCCCGACCTGATCATCGCCGCAGTCC
>JACDCA010000121.1 GCA_013694635.1 Acidobacteriota bacterium
GAGGAGCCCTTCGACGCCGCGCAGCTGGGGCGCCGGCGCCGCTCCACTCCCTGAGTGCAAGAGGATCACGGCACACAGGACGAGCCCCGCGGCGCGGCCGGGCCTCGTCATGTGACGCTGGTGCGCAGCCGTTGCTTTGCTGCGTGCCTTTCGAGGGCCAGTGCGATCAGGCGATCCAGAAGGGCGGGGTACGCCAGGCCGCTCGCAGCCCACATCTTCGAATACATGCTGATGGTGGTGAAACCAGGAATGGTATTCACCTCGTTCACATAGACGGCGCCGTCCGTGCGCGAAAGCAGGAAGTCGACGCGCGCCATTCCCGCGCCATCAATCGCCCGGAAGGCTTCGACCGACAGCTGGCGGATCCGTTCGGCGAGCGCCGGCGGCAGATCGGCGGGAATGACCGTCTGCGATCCCGCGTCGATGTACTTCGCCTCGTAATCGTAGAACTCACGGGAGGGGATCACTTCGCCTGGCAGCGAAGCTTCCGGCTCGTCGTTGCCCAGCACAGCGCACTCGATCTCGCGCGCGTCCGGAACGGCGGCTTCGACGATGATGCGGCGGTCGAAGCTGCCCGCGAGGTCCATGGCGTCGGCGAGCGACGCGCGGTCCTTTGCCTTCGAGATGCCGACGCTCGACCCGAGGTTGGCCGGTTTTACGAAGACGGGGTATCCGAGATCCTGCTCGATGGCGGACAGTGTGTCCTCGCGGAGCCGCGCCCAGTCGACGCCGCGGACGACGGTGTAGGCGCACACGGGGAGGCCGTGCGAGGCGAAAACGACCTTCATCATCCCCTTGTCCATCCCCACCGACGACGCGAGCACGCCGGCGCCGACGTAGGGCACGTTGGCGAGCTCGAGCAGACCCTGGATCGTGCCGTCCTCTCCGTAGGGACCGTGAAGCACCGGAAAGATCACGTCAAGGTTCAGGCCGGTCACCATCGCCTGACCGGCGCCCTCTGATTCGCGTGAACGGTCGATCGAAAGGATCGTGTTCTCGCTCGGGTGCGCGACCAGGTGGACCTCCCGCGCCGCGCGCGATGGCCGCGCGGAATCCAGCCTCGCCTGCTCGATCACTTCCGCCGCCGACATCAACGTCGGGGGGCGTTCGGCGATGCTCCACCGGCCGTCCTTCTCGATCCGGATGGCGACGGGCTCGTACCGCATGCGATCGAGGTTGCCGAACACTGCCGCGGCCGATGCGAGCGAGACTTCGTGCTCGCCGGACCGGCCACCGTACAGCACACCGATGCGAAGTCGTTTCACAGTGGAAGGATATCCTGTTGAGGCATGTTCGGCTTCACGCTGCTCGGGACCGATGGCGCGGCGCGCCGGGGCGAGATCCGCACGCCACACGGCGTAGTGCAGACGCCGGCGTTCATGCCGGTGGGCACGCGCGGAGCGGTCAAGGCCATCACGCAGCGCGACCTCGTGGATCTGGACGCCGAGATCATTCTCGGCAACACCTACCACCTGTATCTCAAGCCGGGCGATGATCTGATCGCGCGAGCTGGCGGGCTTCACAAGTTCATCGCGTGGAGCCGTCCGATACTGACCGACAGCGGCGGCTACCAGGTGTTCAGCCTCGCGTCGACGCGCCGCATCCACGAAGAGGGGGCTGAGTTCCGCTCTCACCTCGATGGGTCCCTGCACTTGCTCACGCCCGAACGCGCAACCGACATCCAGGCCCAACTCGGATCCGACATCGCCATGGTTCTCGACGAGTGCGCCGCGTCGTCGGTTGGCCCGGATGTCGCGCGAGATGCCATGCAGCGCTCGCTGCGCTGGGCGGGCCGGGCGCGCCAGCGCCTGCTCGCCCTTCGGGAAGGACCCGTGGCGGATGTCATTGTGACGAACGCGGGGCAGGCGCAGTTTTGTATCGTGCAGGGGGGGCTGTGGCCGGAGCTCAGGCCCGAGATCGCGGAGGCGACGGTGGAGATCGGGTTCGAGGCCTTTGCGATCGGAGGGCTCAGCGTCGGCGAGCCTGTGGACGTGATGTACGACGTCGTCTCACATACGGCGCCGCTGCTTCCGGCCGATCGCCCTCGGTACCTGATGGGCACCGGCATGCCCGACGATCTCGTCGAATGCGTGGCCCGCGGCATCGACATGTTCGACTGCGTGCTGCCGACGCGGAACGCGCGGAACGGACAGCTCCTGACCTCGCGGGGGCCGCTGGTCATCAAGAACGCACGGTACGCGGAAGACCCGGAGCCACCTGATCCCGGGTGCGGCTGCTACACCTGTCGCCATTTTTCGCGCGCGTATCTGCGTCATTTATATATAGCGGGGGAGATGACCGCGGCGACGCTCAACACCATCCACAACCTCTACTTTTACCTTGACACCATGAAGAGGATTAGGGAGGCTATTA
>JACDCA010000132.1 GCA_013694635.1 Acidobacteriota bacterium
ACGAAGATGTTGCTCGGCTTGACGTCACGGTGCACGACACCCGCCTCGTGCGCGTTCTGGAGCCCGTCGCACAGCTGCATCATCAGATCCATCTTGACGTCGATGCTCGAGGCGGCGGCGGTCCCGAGGTAATCGGCGAGCGGGACGCCGTCGAGCAGCTCCATGACGATGAACGGGCGCCCCTTGTCCTCGCCGAGATCGAACAGCGTGACGATGTTGCGGTGGGTGAGCTGTCCGGTGATGCGGGCCTCGCGATAGAACCGCTCGCGCAGCTCCGGCTCCTCCTCGAAATCGGCGAGCATCAGCTTGACCGCGACGCGCCGGCCGAGATGCTCGTCCATGGCGCCGTACACGACCCCCATCGCCCCTTTGCCGATCCGGTCGATGACGCGGTATCGGCCGACGTGTTCGGGCAGCGCTGGTTGCGACCTGGAGGACTCGGTCACCGCTCTGCCTCGTAGCGCACCACCAGCGCGGTGACGTTGTCACGGCTGCCTCGTTCCAGCGCCGTGTCAACGAGCGTCCTGGCCGCAGTCTCGACATCCGGGGTCTTCTCGAGAACGCCCTGAAGCGCCGCGACGTCCATGACGCCGTGCAGACCATCGGAACAGAGCAACAGCACATCGCGGTCGCGTAGCGTGTGTTCGGTCACGTGCACGTCCACGGTCGAACGTCCTCCGAGGACGTTGGTGAGAACGTTCCGCATCGGGTGCTGGGCGATGTCTTCCGGCTTCAACGTCGGGTCCTGCGCAAGGATGGTCGACGCCCACGAGTCGTCGGTGGTCACCTGCAGCAGTCTGCCGGACGACAGGCGGTAGACCCGGCTGTCGCCAACCGAGCCGATCGCGGCCTGCGCGCCGCTGACGATGAGACCCACGATCGTCGTGCCCATCCCACCATAGTCATCGGAGCTTTCCGCCGCCCGGAACACGCGGCGGTTCGCCAGGCAGATCGCCGTCCGCAACCGGTTGCCGTCGAAGGAAAGCGAGTCGTCGATGCCGTACGGCCACGTGACGTCGTTGTCGTTCTGCGAACGGGTGACGAAGCTGCTGATCGCGTCGATTGCCAGTTGCGCGGCCACCTCGCCTGCCTTGTGCCCGCCCATGCCGTCGGCGACCGCGAACAGACGCAGCTCGGCATCCGAAATGAACCTGTCTTCGTTGGATTTGCGGACGCGTCCGGCGTCCGTCACCCCGCATGCACGTATCACGAAGCGCGCCTCCAATGGACCTGTGCGGTCGGCCCCGTGCCTCTCCTGCATTTCTGACGTTGAGTCGGTGTCAGATCGTACCCCGTCCCGGGCTCGGGCGAAAGGGGTAAACCGACGGCCCCGCAGCTGGAAAAAGGATCGGAAAATGCGCACCGCGGGCCCATGCTCGACCCCGGGTCGATGGTGATCGGGGGAGGTGTGGCCTCCGCCCGAAGGCGGAAGCCACGAGGGTGTTCCTGATCGAACGACCGTGGTTAGAACACGACCGTCGAAATGTTCGAGCAGGACGCTGTGCCGGCGTGGCAGACCTTGTAGTTGAACGTGCCCGGGCCCTTTCCGCCGATGACGTCGGTGTAAGACGACCCGGGGATCGGGCTGGCGGAGATCTTCACATTGTCCCGGTAGACGTCGACGCTGGTGGTCGCTCCGGTCCAGTTCAGACCGGCGTGCCGGGTGCCTTTGACTTTGTAGCCGCTCGCCGAAAGCGTGATCGTTACAGGCGGCGGCGTTCTGGTGATCGTGATCGTCCTGGTCGCCGTCCCCTGCAGCCCGCCAGCGTCGGTCACCGCGGCCGTGATGATGTGCGTCCCAACGGCGAGGCCGCTCGTGGTGAAGGAGCCGCCTGTCCCGATGCTGCCCTGAGTATTCGACGTCCAGACCAGGTTGGCCGTAAGGTCGCCCTGCTCCGCGTCTTTGGCCGTTCCGGTGAACGTCACCGGCGTGTTTTGCTGGAACGAGCTGCCGGCGGCCGGCGCGGTGATCGTGACGGTCGGCGCCGTGTTGGGCGGCGGCGTCGTGCACGACGATGGAACGGCGAACGATTCGGTGATCTGGAATGTCGGACTGACCTGCCCGTCAGCCCCCTCTCCGCTCCCGAACTGCGCGAACGCCTGCCACACAATGCAGTCCTCGGCCTGAGTCGGCATCGCCGCGAGAATGCCGTCGCGCATGTCCTCGTAGGCGGGCGTCGAGGGCGTGAAGTTCATGCCGTTGATGACGTAGCTCCACAACTGGTCCTGCGTCCGTCCCGAGTCGAGCCACAGCTGCCGCAGCCTCCACATCGTCGCGGCGTAGATCTCGCCGTCGTTATGGACGCTGCTGCCGAGAACGTCACTGTAGGTATTGGGGTAGTTGCTGTACGTGAACCGCCGGATCCCCGCCGCGCGGTTGTTGGAATACTCGGCGACGGCGTCATCGCCATTGATGTAGATCGCAACCGTGTCGCTCATGCCTTCGCCGATCGCACCCGCGAGCTTGCCGCTCATGCCGCCGATCATCCGCCACGTCAGACCGTGACCGTACTCGTGGTAGACGATGTCGGAATCCAGATCGCCGTCGCGGTTGGGCGTCGCGGTCGTCCAGATATACATCTGCATGCGCGGTTGCGAGCCGTCACTCGGTGTCGCGAAGTTGGCGTTGTTCGTCC
>JACDCA010000139.1 GCA_013694635.1 Acidobacteriota bacterium
CTCCACTGGGCGTACGACAGCCGCAAGATCTAGCGCCGCCACCATGAACGACACGCTCGACGTTGCTCGCCCGATTCGCATCGGAATTTCGTCGTGCCTCCTCGGCGAGGCGGTCCGCTTCGACGGCGGGCACAAGCGTGATTCGTTCCTGACCGGGACCTTTGGACGATTCGTAGAGTGGGTGCCCGTGTGCCCGGAAGTCGAATCCGGATTCGGAACACCGCGGCCGGCGATGCGACTGGTGCGCGAAAAGGGGAACGTGCGTCTGCTCACCGTCAAGACCGCCGTTGATCTGACGGCCCCGATGGTGACGTACGCGGAGCGGCGCGTCGCCGAACTGTCATCCGAGAATCTGAGCGGCTACGTGCTCAAGAAGGACTCGCCGAGCTGCGGTCTCGAACGGGTGAAAATCTACGACCCGAACGGCGTTCCCGCCCGAACTGGCCAGGGACTATTCGCCTCGAGACTGGCCGAACGCTTTCCCGACCTGCCCATGGAAGAGGAAGGGCGCCTGTCGGATCCACGGCTTCGCGACAACTTTGTCGAGCGGGTGTTTGCATACTGGCGGCTTCGTGGTCTGTTCGGCGGCAGATGGAATGTGGGCGCGCTCGTCCGTTTCCACACCGCGCACAAGCTGGTCCTGATGGCGCACTCCCCTGCCGCATATCAGCGGCTTGGCCGCCTCGTGGCCGGTGCGCGATCCGTCGCGAGGAAGGACTTGGAGCGAACCTACACAGCTGCGTTCATGGCCGCCTTGAAAGTGGTGGCGACTCCGCGGCGGCACGCCAACGTGCTGCAGCACATGGTGGGGTATTTCAAGGACCGGCTCGATCCAGCTTCGAAAGTGGAATTACTGGCCGCCGTAGAGGACTACCGCCGGGAACTGGTGCCGCTGATCGTGCCGATCACGCTGCTTCGCCACTACGTGCGAATTCACGATGTGGAGTACCTGGCGGGTCAGGTCTACCTGGATCCGCATCCGAGAGAGCTGATGCTACGTAACCACGTGTAAACCGGTGCCGGCGCGCGCCCCGATGTTACGGAGGGCCGGGTGCTGCCGGCGGACGGAGCAGATACGGCAGGTCCCGTAATTCGCGGCTCAGGCGTGCATGCCGCCGTCGCCACGGCTCGAACTCACGCGCCAGCGTGCGGAGCAGCCGCGCCTTGTGCGCGGACTCCTGGCGCGCAGCGGCACGGCTGAAGAAGCCCGCGCCGAGTTGAGCGTACCAGGCGATGGCGTGCCTTCGCCGCATCTGATGCTCGAAGAAGCCCGCGAGCACAAGGCACTGTGCGGCGGCGGTCTCCATCACCTCCGCATCCTCGTGCGCCGTGGCGTCCATGACGAACTGATCGAACAGCGCGCTCAATCCCGGGAGCATCGGGACACCGTCGGTGGTGGCGGTTGACAACTGGGCGTAATGGGCGAGGACGCTGGCGTTGTACAGCAACTCGTCGTCGTCAACCGACGGCTCGCAGACGTCTCGAAGGTGCACGAAAAAGAACTCGAGCGCTCGACGTTGATCAGTTGCCAGCAGCTCTCGGAGCACGTGAGTCACCTCACTGATCTCTCGCATCACAATGCGTGCCGTGGCGGAGGCCAATCAACAGGCCCTTTCGCTTGCATTCAGCTCCGCGGAGAGGACAACAATCCCCGGCTGAGGACAATTCGGGTCGGCGATGGGAACGAAAGCGCGCAGCGGCAGATCTATTGCGCGGTGTCGGCAGTTACACGGGACACTTCGACGAAAGCATCCTGGAAGCCGCTGCCACCGCCCCAATCTGTAGGCTCCACGGGCGTGAGCACGTTCACCGAGCGGCGTGCGCCGCTCGCATCCGCGAAGCTGGTAGACGCGCTCGAGATAGTGATTCTCTTTGGCGCACAGCGTGCCGCGCGTAAACGGATGTTCGCTGTCGCCCGACAGTCGCTCCGCGATCCCGTCCCGTACTTCGACCACCCAACTGCACGTGTCCGGACAATCGTGCCCGCACGCGCCGCGGACGATCTGGAGTGGTTTGGAAACGAAGGTCATCAAGGCGTTTGTCGAAACGCTGCGGCGGCGCGACTGGAGGTGGACCGCCGCGTGCCGCGCTGTTTCGTGCCTAAACGATACGCGGTGCGTCCGGCACCAGGAAAGGTCCATCGAGCCTGGCTCTTGAAGCGTTGACGAGTCGACATACGTCTGACCGTGCGCCGATCACTCGTGGGAAGACTTTTGGAGCAGGAACGTTGAGCGTGGCTCAGGCGCTCGGAGGCGCGACGAATAGCCCTTGCGACGTGGCCGCCTCACGCAGACGCGGATCAAACGTGACGACCGTTGCGGCTTCCGCAGCGAGCGCGGTCGCGAGATGCAGTGCATCCAGCGCGCGCAGCGGAATCGTGGGGGATAGCAGCAGCCGTTCGGCGCGCCGATGAACCGGCGGCGTCAGCTCGGCTTGCTGGTACGCTGCGTGCAGCTTCGCCGCCTCACGATAGAGAAGCTGAGCTTCCTTGCGCGTGAGGCGTTGCTCCCGCGTGCGGCGGCCGAGGGCGGAGGCCACCTCCGTCAGCGCGAGATCGGACACGATTACGTCGGTGAGGCCGGCGAGTGCCTGGTTCAGTGCGTCGCTTTCCTCCTCTGGAACAAACAACTTGACCAAGGCACTCGCATCCAGGTAGACGGGCTCAGCCCACCGTTCGGCTTTGATCGCGCTCACGACCGATCTTCTCGTTCTTCGAGCACGGCCTGCGATAATGCGGGTTCGGCTCCGGAGAAGCCACGCCGGACGCGCGCTAGATTGGGAAAGGGGCGACGCCGTTCGACCGGCGCCAGTCGCGCGACCGGTCGGCCGCGATCCGTGATCACGACCTCGCGTCCCTTCTTCACGTCATCGAGCAGATCGGTGAGGTTCTGCCGCGCTTCCCGCACACCAGCGCTTCGCATGTTTCCATTGTGTCACATGTAGCACGTCCGGTCCAGCGCTGCTTTCGTGACAGCGCTCAATTCGACCTGAGGAGCGTCACCTTGGCACGTCGCCCGGCATACCCCAGACGATCTCGAAGCCGGTGCCCGTCAGACTTCGCAGCTGATACCACGTGCACGTCGAGCGGCAGAACACGGTCAGATCCGCACGCCCTCGCCCTGGCACTCCTCGCATCGGCCTCCCTTGACGTTGAAGCTGAAGCGCCC
>JACDCA010000150.1 GCA_013694635.1 Acidobacteriota bacterium
GCCGACGACCGCGCCTTTCGACGAGATGTCCGATACCGCGAGCATGTGGGCGCCCTTCGTGACCGGCATGACCTTTCCGGGTGTCGCACCGAGCGGCAGGAAGTACAGGTTCTGCGACCCCTGGTTCTGCGCGGTGAAATACACCCCGGATCCATCGGCAGCCCAGCGCATTTCCGCCGGCGAGCGATCCCAGTCGCCCGACACGAGCCGGGGATTCGAGCCGTCGATGTTCATCAGATAGATCTTGCTGTCGACCCAGGTGTCGCGGCTGAAATCGTTGCCGGTGTACGCGACACGCTTGCCATCCGGCGAGATGGACGGATTGCCGTCGGGACCCTTGCGCCGCGTGAGCTGACGGATATTGCCGTCGGCGACGTCCACCGCGTAGATTTCCGACTCACGCCACTGGTAGTCGTCGGACGCCAGGCGCAGGCCGCTGAACAGGATGCTCTTGCCGTCTGGCGTCCAGTCGCTCCCGGCGTGATCGAAGTTCCCGCTCGTGATCTGACGAGGCGTGCCGCCGATGGCCGGCACGACGAAGACGTGACGGAAGCCGCTGTCGACGAATCCCGTCCGGTCGCGGCGGTAATTCAGCCGTTCGACAATACGCGGCGCTTCGGTCCATTTGGCGCCGGCAGGCGCTTTCGGCAGGCGGATCGGCCAGTTGTTGCGTTCTTCGACGAGCGCCGTAAACGACAGCTGCGTGCCGTCGGGCGCCCAGGCCAGCGCCGTCGGCGCCTGGTCGACGCGGGTGACCTGCGACGTCGCACCCTCGGCGTCCATCCATCGCACGAACACCTGTGAGCCGCGCGGCTCTCCCGGCCCGGTGTAGGCGATGCGGTCGCCCGTCGGTGACCAGCGAGCGCCGGATCCCTTCACGAGAAAGCGGTTGCGGCTGCCGTCCGCGTTCATGACCCACAGGGCCGACTCCCGTCGGTCGTTCATCTTGTCCACCCAGCCGCGGGTATAGATGATCTGCGACCCGTCAGGCGACAGCTGCGGGTCCGAAACGGTCTCCATCTCGAGGAAGGTTTCGAGGGTCAGCCTGTCGTTGCGCGGTTTTTCGTCGGCGCGCTGCGCCGTTATCGTGGGAGCACCAGCGACAGCGATCGAACAGGCCGCAGCGAGAGCGAAAACATGCACAGATCTCATGGGAAAGCCTCCAGCAGCGCGAGGGTAACATAGGGCTGCACTTCATGGGCCGGGCGCTTTTCTCTTCGTTCTTCGTCGTTGCGATGGTCCATCTGACGGCGATCGTCCAGGCCGGCGGGCATCGACGTGCCCATGAATCCGCGATCACCGTCTCGGCAGCCATATCGCTGACCGATGCGCTGCAGGAGATCGCGACGGCCTACCAGACCGCCGGCGGCGGGCCGGTTCGATTCAATTTCGCGGCCTCCAATGTTCTTGCGCGACAGATCGCGAACGGCGCGCCGGCGGACCTCTTCATCAGCGCCGACCAGGCGCAGATGGACTACGCACAGAAGGCAGGCGCGATTGATGTGTCCAGTCGTCGAAACCTGCTCGGAAACCGGCTCGTGATCGTCACGCCAGGCGGCCGTTCGGCGACCGTGTCCCATCCACGGTCACTGCTGGAGGCCAGGATCCGCCGCATCGCCATCGGCGACCCGGCAGCCGTCCCGGTGGGCACATACGCACGGGCGTTTCTCGAACGAGCCGGCCTGTGGACGGCACTCCAGCCGAAGCTCCTTCCGCTTGCGAATGCGAGAGCGGCGCTTGGCGCCGCGGAATCCGGCGGCGCCGACGCGGCAATCGTGTACGAGTCGGACGCTGCCGCATCCCGCGGGATCGAGATTGCCTTTACCTTCGCGCGCGGGGACGGCCCGCCGATCGTCTATCCGGCAGCGATCGTCGCTCGATCCAGAAACCGGCCATCGGCGGAAAGGTTCCTGGGCTTTCTGCGGGGGAACGTGGCGACATCGATTTTTCTTCGCTTGAAGTTCGACATTGCGACCCTCGGACCGTGATGCTCGAGATCGCTCGAATCACGCTGCTGACGGTCGCGATGGCCACCGCCGCGACCATCATCACGCTCCCTGTCGGGTTGTTTCTTGCCTGGGTGCTCGCGCGCGGACGGTTTCCCGGACGCTCGCTGCTCGAAACCTTCGTGACGCTTCCCCTGGTAATGCCCCCGGTGGCAACGGGACTCCTCCTGCTGATGTTGCTGGCGCCCCGCGGGCCGCTGGGCGGTCTGTTCGAGCGGTTCGGCATCGAGATCGTGTTCACGTGGAAGGCCGTCGTGATTGCCATGGCGGTCATGGGCTTGCCGCTCCTCGTCCGCACCGCCCGTGCCGGCTTCGAGCAGGTGGATCGCCGCTACGAGTCCGTCGCGGCGACCCTCGGCGCACGACCGCTGCGGGTGTTTCTCACCGTCACGCTCCCGCTGGCGTTGCCCGCGGTCGCCGCCGGCGCTGTCTTGAGCTTCGCGCGTGCGGTCGGCGAATTCGGCGCCACCATGATGATCGCCGGAAGTATCCCCGGCTCCACCCGAACTCTGGCGGTCGCGATCTATTCGTTTGCGGAGACCGGACGCGACACGCAGGCGGCGCAGCTCGTGGCAGTGTCGGCCGGGCTCGCCTTTGCAGCGTTATGGCTGGCGAACTGGATCACCGGTCGCGCGGGCCTACGCACGTGATCACGCTGGCCTTCAGACTCCGGCAGGGTAACTTCGAGCTGCGGCTCGACGAGCAGCTCGCGTCGGGCATCACCGCATTGTTCGGGCCCTCGGGATCGGGCAAAACGACGACCCTCGATGCCATTGCCGGGTTGCGCAATCCCTCGGGGGGTGTCATCAGCATTCACGACCGCGTGCTCTTCGATGCGCAGCGCCGCATCAACCTGGCGCCGCACGAGCGCCATGTCGGCTACGTCCCGCAGGACGTCGCGCTGTTCCCTCACATGAACGCCCGCCGCAACGTGCTCTATGGCAGACGTGCTGGTCAGAAGCTGTCGGTCGATGCCGTCGTCAAGATGCTGGAAGTCGAAGGGTTGCTCGATCGGCGGGTGGCGGATCTTTCAGGCGGAGAGCGGCAGCGCGTCGCCCTCGCACGCGCGCTGATGTCGGCGCCGGAGCTGCTGCTGCTCGACGAGCCGCTGGCGGCCGTGGACGTCGAACGCCGGCGCCGTATCCTGCCGTATCTCCTCCGCGTCCGCGACGAGCTGAAGATCCCGGTGGTCTACGTGAGTCACGACCGCGCCGAGGTCGACCAACTCGCGGATCGCGTCATCGTGCTGCAGGACGGACGCGCGCGCTGAGCGAGCTGTCGAACTCGCCTCACACGGGCTTGTCGACGTTTCAATCCGCTGATAGCATCCGCGCCTGTCTTTACCCAGGAGAAAGCATGAGCACCTATCACTGGCCGGCTGACGAAATCCGGTATTTGGCGCCGGTGGCTGGAAAGGGTTCGACGAAGATCCCGGTATCGCGCGCCTGGGCCTCGCCACCGGCGGGCGCAAACGCGGTGTACGCCACCCAGCGGCCGTCGGGGGAAAACACCGCGTTGGGCGGAAAGGGTGATTGCATACGACCGAAGGGATCAAAGGTAAGAGCCGCGATTCACGACAAACGGTAAGTGCCTCGACTCGATCGACTTTCACGTGACGGAGCGACGAATGCGAGCTGTTCGCTGCCTGCTAATCATGCCCCCCGTGGTAGTGCTGATGTCGATCATCGCGCCGGCCGCCCAGGCGCCGCAGAAGATCGACACATCGACGATCGGTCCGCAGGTCGGGGACAGGATTCCGGCGTTTTCCGGGATAGACCAGTTCGGTACGTTTCGTAGCTTCGCCACGTCGGCCGGTCCCAAAGGGTTGATGCTCGTCTTCTTCCGGTCCGCCGACTGGTGACCGTACTGCAAGACGCAGCTCGTCGAGCTGCAGGGCCGTCATGCCGAAATCGGCAAACAAGGGCTTGGGCTCGTCGCCATCAGCTACGATCCCCCGGAAACACTGAAGCAGTTCGCTGAGTCGCGCAAGATCACTTTTCCTCTGATTTCCGACTCTGGCTCCGCCATCATCAAGCGGTTCGGCCTCCTGAACGAGCAACAGGATCCCAAGAGCCGCACATACGGCGTCCCGCACCCGGGCACGTTTATCGTCGATCGCCAGGGCGTCGTCTCGGCGCGTTTCTTCGAGGATGCGTATCAGGAGCGTTACACGGCGGCGGCCATCCTCGCCGCTCGAGGCGGTTCCCCATCAGGCGTGCCGGCGACGATTGAGACACCCCACCTGACAGTCAACGCGTCGATCACGGAGACCACGGTCGCGCCGGGTGAACGCATTTCGGTCGTGGCGCAGATGGTGCCGCGACGCTCGATGCATGTATACGCGCCCGGGAAGCACACCTATCAAGTGGTGCGTCTCGTCATCGACCCCGCGGCCTGGCTTCGCGTCCACGAGACGAGATATCCGGCGGCGGAGCAGTATCACTTCAAACCGCTGGACGAGCGGGTCGAGGTCTATTCGAAGCCGTTTCGTTTGACGCGGGACGTGACGATCCTCGCCACGCCGGACATGCAGAAGCTCATCGCCACCATGCCCACCGTCGTCATCGCCGGCGCGGTGGAATACCAGGCGTGTGATGACAAGGTCTGCTACGTGCCGGCTCGGGTGCCGTTCAGTTTTGCGCTGGCCACGCGTTCGCTCGACCGACGGCCGCCGAGGAAATGACGCGGGAATAGAACAGGCCTGGCCGGGTATTCATCCTGGTGACCGCGCGGCGCGCCCGAGCTGGTCAGCTGTCTCATCTGCGGCCGCCCGGTGGGGTCCGGATCAGGCACGGCAATTGCGAGGAGGGATTCGAAAGCTCGAAGTCCCCGGTGCGTGGCGTGCCGAATACACCGACGGCCAGGGTACGCATCTCAACGATAACCAGTTTCCCAGTTTGAGTTCAGGAGAACACAGGATGAAGAAAGTACTGTCAGCAATGTGCGTGGCCACGATGTTCGGCGTTGGCGCGGGTCTCGCCGCGCAGTCCGACTCGATGGCCAAGGATCAGATGGACAAGGGGATGATGAAAGACGGTCAGATGAGCGTGTCTGGCTGCGTGACTGCAGGCAAGGGGATGGGTCAATACATGCTGACCAATGCCATGATGATGGGCGCCCCGATGGCCAAGGACACGATGGCGACCAAGGACAAGATGAAACCTGAGATGAGCGCCGATCACGTGATGAGGTCCTACGAGCTGGTCGGCGGGACCGATCTGAAAGCCCACGTGGGTCACCAGATCGAGGTCATGGGGACGATGTCGAAGAAGGACATGGACGGCATGGCGAAGATGGAAAAGATGGACAAAGACAAGATGAAGGCCGACAAGGACATGAAGGCCATGAAGCTGAACGTCAAGTCCTTCAAGATGATCTCGGCGACCTGTTCGTAAGCGTTTTTCCGTCGCGTCAGGGCTTTAGCCCTGCAGATAGAGCAACCCTGAAGAGCTGGCTTACGACGGTGTCACGGGGCGCGAGCTACTGGAGCTCGCGCCTTTTTTTGTTCGGCTGCTGTTCCAGTTCTGCTTCGAGCGCCCGCTTTGCCGCGCGCGTTCCGATGACCACCACCGCCACCGTGGCAGCCAGCCCGGCCGCGTAGAGGGCGATGCGGGGCGCCCCTCCGTCCTTCGAGGCCGATGCGAGCTCCGCGGCCGCCGGGGCCAGCGAGCCCAGATACACGTAGAGCGCGGTGCCCGGCAACATCCCGATGAACGACGCGGTCACGTAAGTCCGCAGACTTACGTTGGACAAGCTCAGCGCGTAGTTGAGCACGTTAAAGGGAAACAGCGGCGATAGCCGGAGGAGCAGCACCAGCGTGAACCCCTGTCGCGCCACGGCGGCGTCGATGGCGCGAACACGGGCGGACTCACCGATCTTGCGCTCTGCCCAACCGCGCAGAAGCGTCCGCCCCAGCAGAAACGCCGCCGTCGCTCCGGCGACGCTCGCGGGAGACGCGATGGCCAACCCCCAGACCGGCCCGTAAGCGAATCCTGCCGCCAGCGTCAGGATCGACCCTGGCAGGAATGCCACTGTGCTGGCGATATACGCGATCACGAAGATCGCCACACCCGCCGCACCCGTGCTGCGCGCCCGTTCCGCGAGAGCCACGGTCCAGTCGGCGACCGGCAACAGCCAGACCGCGGCGGCGATCGCCGCAACGATCACGACGACGAGGATCGCCCGCGCACCCTTCAGCACCACTCGGCACCTCTCCGCACCCTCTCGCACCCCTTCATCGCGTCCATCGAAAGTACCGCTCCAGCCATTGGCGTCGCGCAGGGGTCAACGCCTGCCGTCGATATGCGTCGCCTGCCTTTCGAAGCGCCTCCGCGACGGTGGGGTAAGGATGGACGGTTGAGGAGAGGTCCCCAAGGGTTCCGCCGTGCGTGACGGCGTAGACCGCCTCGCCGATCATCTCTCCCGCGTGGGGCGCGACGATCGTGCACCCGCGCAGCCGGCCGCGCTCGTGGTGCACTTGCACGAACCCGTCGGTGTCGTCGTCCACGACCGCCCTGTCGACGTCCTCGAGTCGGATGATGATGGTCTCGAGGCGCCCATCAGAGGCAGCCGCGTCGGCTTCGGAGACGCCGACGTGAGCGACCTCCGGATCCGTATAGGTGACCCACGGAATGACCAGCGTGCTGGCCTTCCGGCGTCCGTAGAAGAGCGCGTTCTGCAGGACGAGGCGCGACGTCGCGTCGGCGGCGCGAGTGAATTTATACGCGGAGCACACGTCACCGGACGCAAAGACGCGGCGATTGGAGGTCTGCAAGCGCTCGTTCACTACGACACCGTGCATGTTTGCCGTCACTCCGGCGGCCTTCAGCTCGAGCCCCTCGACGTTCGGCGCGCGGCCGGCGGCGACGAGGATGGCGTCGGCCCGGGCGACGCCGGGCGAAGTGTTCCGGCCATCCTCCCGAGCGTAGTGCGCGACCAGCCCGCCGGGTTCGGCGTCCACCTGCGTCAGCCTGACGCCAAGCTCCAGCCGCACGCCGTCGGCTTCGAGCCGGCTGCGGATGATGGACGCGGCAGCCGGGCTCTCGCGAGGCAGCAGCTGCGGCGCCTGGCCCAGCATCGTTACGGCCGACCCGAACCGGGCGAATGCCTGGCCCAGTTCGCAGCCGATCGGACCGGCACCGATCACGAGCAGGCGGCGGGGCAGCTCCGTGAGCGTAAAGATGGTTTCGCTGGTGAAGCACGGCACGGCGTCGAGGCCCGGCACGGACGGCGCGGCTGGTCGTCCGCCGGTCGCGATGACGGCCCGATTGAACCGAAGCCGCTGATCTCCGACGAGTACTGTTCGAGCGTCCGCGAACCGCCCGTCGCCGGAGAAGAGATCGACGCCGGCCTGCTGCACGCGCGCCGCCGCGTCGTGCACCGCAATCGACGCGCGCCGCTCGCGCATGCGGCGCATGACCGCGGGGTAGTCCACACGCGCGATCTCGATCTTCATAACGGCCTGCATCATCTGCAGAATACCCCTGCGAGCGCTGCTTATTCCCCGGCCGGTCCTCTTACACCCCTTCAAGGGAGGGGAATAATAGGGGTGCCTTGGGGTATTG
>JACDCA010000153.1 GCA_013694635.1 Acidobacteriota bacterium
ATCGTGCGCTGCGCGACCGCCTCGAGTCCCACGATCTCCGGAGGCGGATGGCAGCCATCCGCGGCCGCCTGCAGACCGCCGACGGGCGGCTGTTGTCAGTGGCGGTCCGCTCGCGCGATCGCGCGGACGCGCGCTTCCGCATACTCGCGGGCCGGCTGGAGAATCTCAGCCCGCTCGCAGTACTCGCCCGCGGCTACGCGGTCTGCTGGAATGACGATCACTCGATGGTCATCCGGGACGCCAGTCGCGTCGAGCCAGGATCGGTCGTCCATGTGACCCTGCAGAAGGGTGAGATCGCCTGCCAGGCAGTGAAGAGCAAATGGACACCATAAAAGACTTCGAATCCGCCATCGCCGAGCTCGATGCCATCGTCAAGCGCATGGAAGAAGGCGATCTCACGCTCGAGAAATCCATGGAGCTGTACGAGCGGGGTTTGCAGCTCTCGCGGTTCTGCCACACCACGCTCGAAGCGGCCGAGCGCCGGATCGAGATCCTCAACGAGCGCGGCGAACTGAAGCCGGCTCCTCCCTCGATGGGTCTGCCGGCCGACGGCGAGACCGAACGCGGGCGGTGACGGTGATCGCGGCGGATCTGTCGGCATGGCTCGACACGCGGCGCCGTGATGTCGAAGACGCGCTGGAGCGCTACGTCCCGGCGACGGGGCGCGAGCCTGGCCTGGTGTGGGAGGCCATGCGATACAGCCTGATGGCAGGGGGCAAACGGCTCCGGCCGCTCCTGGCCATCGCGGCCGCCGAGGGCGTCGCCGAACGCGACGCACGCGATATCGATGCGGCACGGCAGGCCGCGATGCCCGCGGCATGCGCGCTCGAACTGATCCACACCTATTCACTCGTTCACGACGACCTGCCGGCGATGGATGACGACGTCCTGCGGCGTGGACGTCCAACGGCGCACGTCGTCTACGGCGAGGGGCTGGCGATCCTCGCCGGCGACGCGTTGCTCACCGAAGCGTTCGCGCTTCTCGCGCGCGAGCCGTCCGCGGCCAATCCAGCGATGGCGGAACGAAAGGTCGCGACGATCGCGATCGTCGCCGAGGCTGCCGGCGCGACCGGGATGGTCGGAGGGCAGGCGATCGACCTTCGGGCCGCCGTCTCCGGGGGGCACGCACTGGACGCGGATGGCCTGCGGGATATGCACGCCCGCAAAACCGGCGCGCTGATCCGCGCGTCGGCCCTCGCCGGAGCGGTCATGGCGGGTGCGTCCGCGGATGCGATGCAGGCCGTCGGCGCGTTCGGTGGACAGCTCGGGCTTGCGTTCCAGATCGTCGACGACATTCTCGATGTCGAAGGGGCGTCGGCGGACCTCGGGAAGACCGCCGGGAAAGATGCGGCCGCGGGTAAACCCACGTACCCGTCTCTCTACGGGCTCGAGGCGTCACGCGCACTGGCGCAGGAGTGCGCCGGCCGCGCGCTCGAAGCCCTGCGAAGCGCCGGGATCACGGGCCAGCTCCCGGCGCTCGCGCAATGGGTCGTCGGCCGAAGGAATTGAAGAAGAAGAGGCTCGACGTGCTGCTCGTCGAGCGCGGCCTTGCGGTGTCGCGCGAGCGAGCCCGCGCGCTCATTCTCGCCGGCGACGTCCGCGTGAACGGGCAGGTGTCGGCCAAGGCGGGCACCGCAATTCCAGACGATGCGGAGGTCGTGCTGGCGGCGCCGGATCATCCGTACGTCAGCCGCGGCGGCCTCAAGCTCGCTCATGCGCTGGACGTGTTCGGCATCCAGGTGACGGCGCGCATGGCACTCGACATCGGCGCCTCCACCGGCGGCTTCACCGACGTCCTGCTGCAGCGCGGCGCCACGCGTGTCGTCGCGCTGGATGTCGGGCGCGGTCAGCTTGACTGGAAGATCCGCACCGACCCGCGGGTCGTCGTGATCGAACGCGTGAACGCCCGTGCCCTCGAACAGACCGCCCTTCCGGAGACGGCGCGGAGCTTCGACATCATCACGATCGACGTGTCCTTCATTTCGCTTCGGCATATCCTCCCGGTGGTTCCGGCACTTCTCGCGCCAGGCGCGGACGTCGTCACGCTCGTCAAACCCCAGTTCGAAGCGCGGCGCGAAGAAGTCGGCAAGGGGGGGATCGTGCGGGACGGCAGCATCCGCGAACGCGTCGTCGAGGAAGTCGCCGCGGCCGCCGCTACACTAGGACTTGTGCGCAAGGCCGTCGTCGAATCGCCGATCGCCGGTATGGAAGGCAACCACGAGTGGCTGATGCACCTGCGGCAGCAGCAATGACGTCTTCGAACATGATCCAGCGCGTGGGGCTCGTCGCGAAGGCGCGGCTTGGAGCGGCGGCCGTCGTCATCACCGAGCTCGCCGAGTGGCTGGAAGGGCGCAAGGTCGCGGTCGTCTTCGAGTCAGACACGGCCGCGCTCGCCGACGTCCCCGCAGGCGCTGCAACCGTCAGCCGCGACCAGCTGCCGCGCGAATGCGATCTGGTCGTCGTCCTCGGCGGCGACGGCACCCTGATCGGCATGGCGGACCGCATCGCGGCTGCGGGGATGGACGTGCCGATCCTCGGCGTGAACTTCGGCAGCCTTGGCTTTCTCACCGAGATCACGCTGAACGAACTGTACCCGTCGCTGGAGTCCGTGCTCGCCGGAACAGCGCAGATCGACGAGCGCCTCATGCTCCGGGCGACGATCCGGCGCGGCGACGATGTGCTCATCGAGCGGCTCGCGCTGAACGACGTCGTGATCACCAAGGGTGCGCTCTCGCGCATTATCGATCTTGCCGTCGCCATCGGCGATCAGCCGGTGATGCGTGTGCGTGCCGACGGACTGATCATTGCCAGCCCTACGGGGTCGACGGCCTACAACCTCGCCGCTGGCGGCCCGATCGTGCATCCGGCGGTCGACGCGTTCCTGCTTACCCCCATCGCCCCCCACATGCTCACCAACCGGCCGATCGTGATCCCTGCCAGCGCGCAGGTACGCGTCGAACCCGCGCAGGGCACGTCGAACGACGAGCTCTACGTGACGATCGATGGCCAGTTCGGGCATCCGCTGCAGGCCGGGGAGGTCGTATTCGTGGAGCGCGCCCTGCGGCCCCTGCGGTTGGTGCGTGCTGGTACCCGGACCTACTTCGAGGTCCTGCGCGAGAAACTCAAATGGAGCGAGCGCTGACGTCCGGTTGCCCATGCCGACACTGCTCACCGTCCTTGTCCTGATCCTCTCGGCGGCGGCCGCCCATGCACAGTCGCGTGGGTTCACAGGGCGCGTCGTCGATGCGAAGACGTTGAATCCCGTGGCCGATGCCACGGTCACGATCCCTGGACTGCCGGGCACCAGCCGCACCGACAAGAACGGCGAGTTCGCATGGGCAGGAGCCCCGGCGGTTCCGTTTCAGGTGATCGTCGTGCTGGCTGGAGGGCAGGTCGCGCGTCCGGTCGATATCACCACGCTTGACGGGTCTGTTGTCACCATCCAGATCAATCCGCTCACCGACGAAGCGGTCACCGTCGTCGGCGCTGCACCCAGCATTGTCACCGCTCCGGCGGCCGGCAAGACACTACTCTCGCCGGAACAGCTCGCCAGCCGATCACCTGAAAACCTGACGCAGGCGCTGGAGACGGTGCCGGGCGTGAATGCCGTGTCCGAAGGGCACGCGTCCGTACCTGCGATCCGCGGACTCGCGCGCGGACGAACCCTCGTGTTGATCGACGGCGCGCGTGTCAGCTCCGAACGCCGCGCAGGCCCCAGCGCCACGTTTGCGGATCCTGCGAGCTTCGAAGGGATCGATGTCGCACGCGGCCCAGGGTCGGTTGCGTACGGCTCCGACGCTATCGGAGGCGTCGTCTCGGTGCGCACGCGGCGGGCGCAGCCGGGCAGTCCCTTCCAGGTTCGCGGCAGCGGTACGTTTGGCGCAGGGATTCCTGATCGCCGTGGCTCCGTGGAGCTTTCGAAAGGGCTCGCGCGCGGGGGCGTCCTCGTGCAGGCGCATTTCCGGGAGGCGGACGACTGGGACAGTCCGGTCGACGACTCGGAAATCTTCAACTCCGGCTGGAAGGATCGCGGTTTTCTCGGGCGTGTGGACCACGAAGCCGGGCCCGGCCTGTTCTCGATCGCATGGCAGAGCGACTTCGGCCGTGACATCGAGCGGCCGCGGAACAACTCGAGCACGGTGCGCGTTCATTATCCCTATGAGGATTCGCACCGTCTGACTACCGGGTACGAAGGAGCCAATGTCGCCGGACTGCAGCAGGTCGCGCTCACCGCGTTCCTGGGGACTTTCGAGCAGCGCACCGATCAGGATCGCTTTCAGACGCCAACATCGAACCGCACGATAGAGCGCGCCGACGTCTCCGCGCGCGATTTCCACGTGAAGGCGAGCGGCGTGAAGGGTGTCGCCGGTGTCCGCATCGAATTTGGCGCCGATGTCAACGGACGCTTCGATCTCGAGGCGATCGACAACATCCTGCGATACGACGCCGCCGACCAGCTGCAGTCGGAATCACCGAACCTCTCGGTCGATTCTGCCCGCCGAACGGACGCCGGCGTCTACGTCCAGGTCGAGTCCCCTCTCGCCACCGGGCTCCGTGTCGCCGCCGGCGGCCGCGGCGACCATGTCACGGCGCGCAATGCCGGCGGTTTCTTCGGGGACCGCTCGACCGCCAACCGGGCCTTCTCGGGATTCGCGTCGGTCACGGCCGGCCCCTTCGGTGGATTCAGCCTGACGGGTCAGGCGGCTCGCGCGTTCAGGGACCCCACGTTGTCGGACCGCTACTTCCGCGGGCCGTCGGGCCGCGGGTTCATTACAGGCAATCCAGACCTCGAGCCGGAATCAAGCCTGCAGTTCGACGTCGCCGCGCGCTACGCGGTCGGCCGCACGCAGCTTGCGGCCTACGCGTATCACTACCGTATCGACGACCTCATCGAGCGCCACACGACCGCGACGGATTTCTTCTTCTTCAGGAATCGAGGGCGTGCTCGCATTCGCGGCGTGGAGCTCGAAGCACGCGCGGAGGCCGGCGACGGCTTTGCGATCGAAGGTGGACTCAACATCAGCCGCGGGGTAGCGCTCGATGACGGCGCTAGCCTCGACGATATTTCCCCCACCACGGTCTTCGTCATGCTGCGACAGGACTTCGGCGCCACGTTCTACGCGCAACTGCGCGCCTCGCTGGCGGCTGACGACGATCGTCCAGGCCCGAGTGAAGTCGCCGCGCCCGACGCGAAGGTGATCGACCTGAGCGCGGGCTGGCGGTTCGCCCCAGGCCTCGAGCTGCGCGGCATCGTCCGCAACCTGCTGGACGGTGATTACTACGCGAGCCCGGACCCGCGATGGGTGTATGCGCCGGGGCGCTCAGCCAGCGTCACGATGCGCTTCGCGATCCCTGATGCCCACAGGAGCCCAGGAGATCAGGAGGTCAACAGGAGATAGGGAGATCAGGAAACTCAATTGTTGAAAAACGCGCGACGATGTCACGGTCTCGACGGGGACCGGCGCAGCTGATACGTCACCACATTGCGATTGTGCTCGTCGAGGGTGGTGGCGAACACGTGGGATCCGTCGTTGCGACTCACGAAGTACAAGTACGGAACCGTTGCGGGGGCGGCGGCGGCGCGCAGCGACGCCTCGCCGGGGGCGGCAATCGGGCCTGGTGGCAGGCCGGGGTAGCGGTAGGTGTTGTACGGAGAGTCCATCTGCAGGTCCTCCCGCCTGATGTTCCCCTCGTATCGTCCCGCCAGCATCATCGCGTAGATCACCGTCGGATCGCACTGCAGCGGCATCCGCATCTTGAGGCGATTCGCGTAAACACCGGCGACGATCGGACGCTCCTCCGGCTTCCCTGTTTCCTTCTCCACCAGGGACGCAAGGGTTACCAGCTCGCGGACGCTGAAGCCCTGCGCGCTCGCCCCGGCCTGCATTTCGGGCGCGAGCGTCTTGCGAAAGCGGCTGACCATTCGCTCGATCAGCTGAGCGGCCGTGGTTTTTCGCTGCAATGTGTAGGTGTCGGGGAAGAGATATCCCTCGAGATCCTTCGCAACCGGATCGAGATCGTTGATGAGCCTCGCATTGCGGGCGGCCGCCACGAAGTCAGCCGCGGTGCCGAAGCCGCCCGATTCAAACAGCGCGGCCATCTCGCGGTTGGTGAGTCCTTCGCGGAACGTGATCGCGCGGGTGTAGACATCACCACCTGCGATCTTGTCCACAACCTCCGACGTCGTCATCGCCCGGTCGAAGCGGTATTCTCCCGCTTGCAGCCGGCGCGAGCTCCCGCGCATCCAGACGGCGAGGCGGAAGGCCGGCGCAGAACGGACGACTCCAGCCTCCGCGAGACGCCTTCCCATCGACACCGAGCCGGCGCCGGACGGGATCTCGACGAACTGCTCTGCCGCGTCGTATCCCTTGAAAGGGCGTTCGAGGTTCACGAACACCCAGGCGCCGGTGCCGATCACGCCGATAAGAAACAGCGCGAACAACCAGCCAACGAGTCGCCTGATCGTTCGTCCGAGTGTTGGTTGAGGTTGAGGATTGGGCGTTGTCATCAGAGGTCGGTTGTCGGCGTAGTCCAGCCCTTTAGGGCTGCCCATCGAGATAGTCTTGCAGGATCAGGGCCGCCGCCGTCGCATCGATCATCGACTTGCGTTTGCGCCAGTCCTTTTCTCGTCGCGCGAGGATGTCTTCGGCTTCGCGGCTCGTGAGGCGCTCGTCCTGCACGACAACCGGGATCGTCACGATCGCACGAAGCCGTTCGACCACCGCTTCGACGGCTGGTGTCTGGTCGGTGGGCTCTCCGCCGAGGCGCTTTGGCAAGCCGACGACAATTGCCGCAAGGCCGTCGTCTTCACGCATCAGCGCGCCGGCCTCGCTGGCGAGTGTTGCCGCGACCTGCGAAGGATTGCCGGCGCGCGGAATCGTTTTCCACGGCCGCGCCAGCATGCCGGTCGCGTCAGAGAGCGCCAGCCCGATCCGCCGCTGACCGTAATCAACGCCCATCGCCCTCATCACCGAAGCGTACAATGACTCGTTAAATTATGAGTCCAGCAAGATTCAGTGTTGCACCGCGTTGCACGGTGGCAGCAGGATTCGGTGTTGCACCGCGCTGCACCGTGGCAGCAAGACTCGGTGTTGCACCGTGTTGAACCGTGGCCGGCTCACGGCTGCGGGGCTGGCGATCGCGCTTGGGGCGTCACTTGCCGCGTGCGGCTCGCGTCCGAAGACCAGCGGCTTTACACAGAAGCTCGTGATCCTCGGCTTCGACGGGATGGATCCGGATCTTCTCAAGCAGTGGATCGACGCAGGACGACTGCCCACGTTCAAAAAACTGGCGGATGGCGGCGGGCTGTACCCGCTGGCGACGACGCACTCGCCGGAATCGCCGACCGCGTGGGCCTCATTCGCGACCGGCGTCAACGCTGGCAAGCACAACATCTACGACTTTCTCGTCCGCGATACAGCGACGTACCTTCCGGATCTCGGGATGGTGCGGCGGGAGCCGCCGAAGTTTCTGTTCAACTACATTCCAACGTCGAAGCCGAAAGTGCACTCCATTCGCGGCGGCACCTCGTTCTGGGTGACTGCCGGGCAGGCTGGCGTCCGCTCGAGCGTGCTGACGGTCCCGGTGACATTCCCCCCCGAAGAGGTGCCGAACGGCGAGCTGCTCTCCGGACTGCCGCTGCCCGACATCCGCGGCACGATGGGCACCTTCTATTACTTCGCCACTGACCTGAGCCGCTACGAGGAAGGCAATACGGAGTTCGGCGGAGTCCTCAAACGGCTGGTGATGGAGAACGACACCGCCCGCACGGAGCTCATCGGCCCGCCGAATCCCGTCGTCAGGCAACAGCTGGAAAAGCTCCGCGCCAAGTCGCCGGCGCTGACAGACGAAGACCGCAAACAGATCGCGGCGCTCGAAGAGAAGGAAGACATCCGGCTGCCGATGATCGTCCGCTGGGACCGCGCGGCGAAGACGGCGGTCGTCGACATCAACGGCGAATCGGTCGCGCTCGAGCCTGGAAAAATGAGCCGGTGGATAAATCTCGACTTCCGGATCAATTTCTTTGTCCGCGTGCACGGCATGACGCAGTTGCTGCTGATGAAGGCCGACAACGAGCTTCAGCTGTACATCTCCCCCGTCAACTGGAAACCGGACAATCCGCCGGTTGCGATCTCCCATCCGTCCTCGTTTGCCGGCGATCTGTTCAGGCGTCTCGGTCCGTATCGCACGCTCGGCTGGGCCGAAGCGACCTGGCCGCTCAACGAGGGACGCATGGACGAAGAGACGTTCATGGAGGACCTCTACAAGGCGTTCGACGACCGCGCCCAGGTCATTCTCGACCGCATCGATGCGCGTCAGTGGGACGTGCTCGTCGGAGTCATCGAATCAACCGACCGTGTGCAGCACATGATGTGGCGCTTGATGGACGATCGTCACCCGATGTACGACGCAGCCCTCGCGGCAAAGCATGGGGGCGCGATCGAGACGATCTATCGCCGTGCCGACCAGTTCGTCGCGGAGGTACTGGAGCACCTCGAGCCCGGCACGGACCTGCTGATCGTCTCCGACCACGGATTTCACTCGTGGCGCAAGGCGGTCAATCTGAACACCTGGCTCGTGCAGCAGGGCTACATGGTCATTCAGGGGCAGCAGCCAGGGGAAAAGAAGCTCGACGACCTGTTCGGCGGTGCGGAGTTCTGGGAAAACGTCGACTGGACGAAAACCCGCGCCTATGCGATGGGTCTCGGCCAGATCTATTTCAACCTCCGGGGACGCGAGGCGAAGGGGATCGTCTCTTCCGGGGCCGAAGCGACCAGCCTCGCCGACGAGCTCGCCGCGCGCCTGCTCACGATGCAGGACCCGGAAGACGGCTCCAGGATCGTGCGCGCCGTCTACAAACGTGACGACGTTTATTCAGGCGAGTTTCTTGGCAACGCGGCCGAGCTGCAGGTGGGGATGGAGGAGGGCTACCGGGTGTCGTGGCAGACCGCGCTCGGAGGGTCGCCGCCGGGGATCGTGTACCCGAACATGAAGAAATGGAGCGGCGACCATGGCGGATATGACTTCGCCACGACAGCCGGCGTCCTCGTCTCGAGCAAGCGGATAAACCGGAACGACCCGTCCATCATGGACATCGCCCCCACGGTGCTCAAGTATTTCGGACTGAGCATTCCAGGGACGATCGACGGAAAATCATTGTGGTGATCGGCCCGTCGGTCTATCTGCCCGCCGGACTATCGGTTACAATGAATACGGATGCCCTTATATGACCTTTAAGACACGCCTGTCCGTTCTGGTGATCTGCACCCCGATCCTGGCCTTCGTCATCATCGGTGGGCTCATGGGCAGGGCGTCAGCGCTTGGCAACGACGAGACGTTCCAGCATCTCCGCGTGTTCGACGATGTGATGGGGCTCGTCATGTCGAACTACGTGGAAGAAGTGAAAGTCGACAAAGTCATGGAAGGCGCGATGCGGGGGCTGGCCGACGGGCTTGATCCCGACAGCGCGTACCTGAATGTCGCCCAGATGCGTGAGGTCGAGTCGGGCAAACCACTGCCCGATGGAGACGTCGGGCTCGAGCTGACCCGGCAGTTCTACCTTCGCGTCATCGCGGCGCGCGACAACTCCCCGGCGGCCAAGGCCGGCATCCAGACAGCCGATTACATTCGCGCGATCGACGGCAAGCCGACGCGCGAACTGTCGGTCTTCGAGGGTGTTCGCCTCCTGCGCGGCCAGCCTGGCACAAAGGTCGTCGTCACGGTGCTCCGCGGCAATGCCGCCGACCCTCATGATGTGACGCTCGTCCGGGAAAAGGCCGCGCCCGTTCCAGTGACCGCGAAGATGCTCGACGGGGTTGGCTATATCCGCATCCCGACGTTCGGTCCGACGACCGCTGCCGACGTTCAGCAGCGCGCCGCCGAATTGACGAAAGCCGGTGCGCGGTCCCTCATTCTCGACGTGCGTCATAACGCGGAGGGCTCCCTCGACAACGGGATCGAGACCGCGCGGCTGTTCGTCAAGTCCGGGACGCTGGCGATCAAAGCGGGCCGCGAGAAGACGGGCACGCGGGACACGATCAGCGCCAAGGACGGTGACGGCGCCATCACTTTGCCGGTCACGATCCTCGTGACAGCGGGAACGTCCGGCGCGGCCGAGGTGTTTGCGGCGGCGCTCGAGGGCAACAAGCGCGCTGAGCTCGTCGGCGAGCATACGATCGGCCGCGCGGCAGTCCAGAAACTGGTCAAGCTCCCGGAGAACCGCGGGCTCTGGCTGACGTATGCGCGCTACCTGCGTCCGTCGGGCGAACCCCTCCATGGCCCGGGTCTCAAACCGACGGTCGAAGTTGCCGAACCCGACGTCGACTTCGGCACCCCGCCCCCGGCGACCGACGCGATCCTGAACGCCGCGCTGGAACGCCTCAAGAAGTAGTGCTAAAATCTCCGTTTCGGTAAACCCAGTGTTTTTCGCAGTATAGGCGCGTAGCTCAGTTGGTTAGAGCGCCTGCTTGACACGCAGGAGGTCGGCAGTTCGAGTCTGCCCGTGCCTACCATTCGACTCGCCATGGCGAGCGCGCGTCGCGCGGAGTCGAAGGGCTCGCTTATGGCGGGCCCAGTCTGGAATGAGCGTTATGGCTCGCTCAAAGCAGGCCCGGTCTCGAGCGAGAACACTTCCGCAAGTTGAACGACGTTTCCATGGACGAGATCACCGTCACGTTACCTGACGGATCCAGCCGTCGCGTGCCCGCTGGCACGACGCCGGGTGAGATCGCCGCAGGCATCTCGCCGAGACTGGCGAAAGCGGCGCTTGCCGCGGCGGTCGACGACCGCCTGGTGGATCTCGGGTTCCCGCTCCGGCAGGACGCGCGCGTGCGTATCGTGACGCCCGACAGCCCCGAGGGCCTGCACGTCTATCGCCACAGCACGGCGCATCTCCTCGCGGCCGCGGTCACGAACCTGTTTCCCGGCGCGCAGTGCGGCATCGGGCCGGCCACTGACGAAGGCTTCTTCTACGACTTCATCGTCGATCGTCCGTTCGTGCCCGAAGACCTCGAGGCGATCGAAAAGAAGATGAGGGAGCTGGCCGCCCAGGACCTGCCGTACGAGCGGCAGATGCTGGATCGCGAGGAGGCGAAGCAGTTCTTCTCCGGCCGCGGCGAGCCGCTGAAAGTGCAGCTGATCGACGAGAAGACCGAGGGGCGGTCCGAGGTCTCCTGCTACACGATCAAGGACCGCGACACCTTCGTGGACTTCTGCGTCGGGCCGCACGTGCCTTCGAGCGGACGGCTGAAGGCGTTCACGCTGCTGAACGCGTCGAACGCGTACTGGAAAGGGGATGCGCGCAACCAGCCGATGCAGCGCATCTACGGCACCGCATTCTTCAGCGACAAGGAACTGCAGGCGCACCTGCAGCGGCTGGAGGAAGCGAAGAAGCGCGACCACCGCAAGGTCGGCAAGGACGTCGGCCTGTTCACCTTCCATCCATGGGCGCCCGGGGCGACGTTCTGGCTCGACAAAGGAACGACGCTGTACAACACGCTCGCCGATTACATGCGGGCGGTGCTCTTCCCCGCCGGCTACGTGGAGCTGAAAACGCCGCTGATCTACAACAAGGCGTTGTGGGAGACGTCCGGCCACTGGCAGCATTACCGCGACAACATGTTTCTCGTCTCGGGCCGTGACGGCGAAGAGATGGGCGTGAAAGCAATGAACTGCCCGGGCCACATGCTGGTGTTCGGCAGCGAGATGCGCAGCTACAAGGATCTGCCGCTCCGCTTCCACGAGCAGACGCCGCTGCACCGTAATGAGGCGTCAGGCGTGCTGAGCGGTCTCACCCGCGTCCGGCAGTTCTCGCAGGACGATGCGCACTGCTTCGTGACCGACGAGCAGATCGCGCCCGAGGTCGAAGCACTGCTACGGCTCGTACAGCGTGTGTACGGCGATTTCGGCCTTGAGTACTCCGCCAAGCTCTCGACGCGCCCGGCGGAGTTCCTTGGCGAGATTGCCACCTGGGATCGCGCAGAGGCGGCGCTGAAGCAGGCGCTCGCCACCAGCGGACAGAAATACACGATCGACGAGGGAGACGGCGCCTTTTACGGACCGAAGATCGACTTCGACATCACCGATGCGATTGGCCGGAAGTGGCAATGCGCGACGATCCAGCTGGATTATCAGATGCCCCAGCGGTTCGACCTCAAATATGTAGGCGCCGATAACGCTGAGCACCGTCCCGTCGTCATTCACCGGGCGATTTTCGGCAGCTTCGAGCGGTTCATCGCCCTGATGATCGAGCACTACGCCGGGGCGTTTCCGCTCTGGCTGGCGCCTGTCCAGGTCGTGGTGCTGCCGATCGCGGACCGTCACCTCGACTACGCCCGAAACGTCGTCCAGCGGCTGCACGCCGCGGGACTGAAGGCGGAGCTGGACGAACGGCAGGAAAAGATCGGATATAAGATTCGCGAGGCTCAACTGCAGAAAATCCCCTATATGCTGGTAGCCGGGGATCGTGAATCGTCCGACGGAACGGTGTCGGTGCGCAGCCGCACGGGCGGAGACCAGGGCAGCCGGATGATTGAAGAGTTCATCACCGCGGCGCTCTCTGAGGTTCGAGAGAAGAAGGCGCCGCCGGCGGCGGCAGCGTAGGAGGGGTTATCGCTTTTGACAGAAGTCCGCGTCGGGACGACCGCACGCGGGTAAACGAACGCATCAGAGTTCGCGAGGTGCGCGTCATCGACGACACCGGACAACAGCTTGGCATCATGCCCCCGCAGCAGGCGCTGACCATCGCGCGCGGCAAGGGGCTCGACCTCGTCGAGATCGCGGCAACGGCGACGCCGCCGGTCTGCCGGATCATGGACTTCGGGCGCTACCAGTACCAGGAACAGAAGCGCGCGCGGTCGGCGAAGAAGCACCAGAAGATCATCGAGGTCAAGGAGATCAAGTTCCGGCCCAAGGTCGACGAGCACGATTACAACTTCAAGAAGAAGCACATCGAGCGCTTTCTCGCCGAAGGGGACAAGGTCAAGGCGACGATTTTCTTCCGCGGCCGCGAGATGGCGCACCCCGAGATCGGCCGCCGCATCCTGGAGCGGTTGATCGAGGAGCTGGCCGACGTCGCCATTGCCGAGACGGCGCCGCGCCAGGAAGGGAACCAGATGCACACGATCCTGTCGCAGCGCGCCGGACGCAAGTCGGCGCCGAAACGAGAAACGGCCGAGACGGAGTGAAAGAACGAAATGCCGAAGTTGAAGACACATAGGGGCGCGGCGAAGCGCTTCAAGAAGACAGGCACCGGGAAATTCGTCCGGAGCAAGGCCTTCAAACAGCACATCCTGACGAGCAAGAGCCGCAGCCGCAAACGCGGGCTCAAGGGGACGGTCGTAGTCTCCCCCGCCGACCAAGCCAGCCTCAGGAAGATGCTGCCGAACTGAGGAGCGCCTGAGGATCCCGCATCACTGATCGCTGATCGCTGATCGATCGGGGATTCGGGATTGGTTCGAAGAGTAGGGATCAGCGATTAGCGATTAGGGATTGCAATGCCAAGAGTCAAGAGAGGGAATGTTCGCCGGGCGAAGCGGAAGAAGCTGCTCGCGCGTGCGAAGGGTTTTTACGCGAACAAGAGCAAACTCTATCGCGCCGCGAAAGAGTCGGTCGACACCGCGCTGAAGTATGCGTTTGTCGGGCGCCGCCGTAAGAAGCGCGACTTCCGCCGCCTGTGGGTGATGCGCATCAACGCCGCCGCGCGCGAGAACGGCTTGACCTACGGTCAGATGATGGCGGGCTTGAAGGCCGCGGGCAATCCGATCGACCGCAAGCAGTTGGCAGACCTGGCCGTGACCTCCCCCGCCGCCTTTGCACGGCTGGCGAAGACGGCCGCAGACGCGAAACCCGCGCAGGCCAAGCGTCCTGTGACCGGCGCCGCCAAGGCCGCGAGGCCGAAGGCGCGCGCAGCGGCGGAAGCGCGGGCATAGCAGGTCCTCAGGACCTGGCCTTGTCAGACTCCTCCATCGACAGCCTCAGGGAACAGTTCGGTCGCGAACTCGCCTCGGCAGCGTCCGAGGCGGATCTCCGCGCGATCAGGGACCGGTATCTCTCGCGCAAGGGCGGGTTGCTGTCCGCCCTGCTCAAGGCGCTCGGCACGGCGGCCGCGTCCGAGCGGCCGCGCCTCGGCCAGCTCGCCAACACACTGAAGAAGGAGATCGAGCAGCAGCTCGACGAGCGGATCGCCGCTGCCGCATCGACGCGCGCGCCAAGAGGGGCCGTGGATATCACCCTCCCCGGCCGCCGTCCCGCGGTGGGACATTCGCACCCGCTCTCGATCCTCCGCGAGCGCATCGAGTCGATCTTCACGCGCATGGGGTTTCTCGTCATCGAAGGGCCCGAGCTCGAGGACGACTACCACAATTTCGAAGCGCTCAACATGCCGCCGGAGCATCCCGCGCGCGACATGCAGGACACGCTCTACCTGTCCTCGCCGATGCGCTCGTCGGCGGGCTCCCCCGCGACCCTTCTTCGCACGCACACCTCCGGCATGCAGATCCGCTATATGGAGACGCACGAGCCGCCGGTGCGGCTGATCGCGCCGGGACGCGTGTATCGGCGCGACAACCTCGACCTCACGCACACGCCGATGTTCACGCAGGTCGAAGGGCTCGTCGTTGGCGAGCACGTCGCATTGTCGGATCTCAAGGGCACACTGGACGTCTTCGTCCGTGAGCTGTTCGGCCAGGAACGCAAGGTTCGATTCCGTCCGAGCTTCTTCCCCTACACCGAGCCCAGCGCTGAAGTAGACATCAGCTGCGCGGCGTGCGGTGGCAACGGATGTGGCATGTGTAAGCGCACCGGGTGGATCGAGATCCTCGGCAGCGGTATGGTTCATCCCGCGGTGTTCGAGTCAGTCGGGTACGACCCGGAGAAGTACACAGGCTTCGCGTTCGGCATGGGCATCGAGCGGATCGCGCTCCTCAAGTGGGGCGTCGAGGACATCCGCTTGTTCTACGAGAACGATCTGCGCTTCCTGGAGCAGTTTCCGCAGTGAGGATCGTTCACGAGTGGTTGGCGGAGCTTGTCGATGTGCCGGCGGACGTGGAGGTCATCGCCCACGAGATCTCGCTGCGCGGCTTTGAATTGGCCGCGGTCGAGCACGGCGTCATCGATTTCGAGATCACCGCCAATCGCCCGGATTGCCTCAGTCACCTCGGTATCGCCCGCGAGGCGTCGGTCATCTGGGGTGGGGCGTTGAAACCACGACCGTCGGGCCGGGTCGAATCTGACTCGGTGATACCGGTCAGGATCGAAGCGCCCGATCTCTGCCCTCGCTACTCGGCGCAGCTGTTCGACGTCACGGTCGGGCCGTCCCCGTCCTGGCTGGTCAGACGCCTCGAAGCCGTGGGCGTCCGCCCGATCAACAACATCGTCGACGTGACGAACTACGTGATGCTCGAGATCGGGCAACCCATGCACGCATTCGATCTCGACAAACTTCAAGGCGCGGAACTGGTGATTCGTCGGGCGCGCGCCGGAGAAACGTTGCGGACACTCGACGGCGTCGATCGAGCCCTCGATCCCGAGATGCTGGTCATCGCGGATGCGCAGCGCCCCGTCGCCATCGGCGGCGTGATGGGAGGCGCCAACTCCGAGATCAGTGAGTCGACCCGCCGGATGGTGCTCGAAAGCGCGTACTTTCATCCGCCCTCGGTTCGCCGGACCAGCAAGCGTCTCGCATTGAAGACCGAGGCCTCCACTCGTTTCGAGCGTGGAGCAGACATCGAAGCACCATTGGAAGGGCTCGCCCGCGCCGCGGCGCTGCTGGAAAAGATCGGCGCGGCGACGGCACACGCAACGCGCGACGTCTATCCGTCGCCCCGGCGCCCGCTGGAAGTCAGCCTGAGAGGCAGCCGCATCGCACGCGTGCTCGGCACGGTCGTTCCCGAGGACGACGTTCCGCGCATCCTCAGCCGATTGGGATTCCTTGTGACCGGGCAGGATGCGAGCTGGCAGGTCACGGTGCCCAGCTACCGCGTCGACGTGACGCGCGAGATCGATCTGATCGAAGAGGTCGGCCGTCACCACGGCTTCGACCGGATCCCGGTGACGTTCCCGCCGCTCGACGTCCCCCAGGCGGTCCCCGACCCTCGGATCGAGCGCGACGGAAAGATCCGGCGCGCCATGACGGCGGCCGGCTTTTCGGAGTCGATGACGTTTGCCTTCGTCGAACGCGCGGCCGCCCTCCCGTTCTGCCGGCCAGGCGTGGAACCCGCTGCGATCGAGAACCCGCTGTCCGAAAAGTTCGCGGTGCTGCGGCCGTCATTACTGCCCGGGCTGCTGGACTCCTGTTCGCACAATCGCCGCCGCGGGCGGAAAGACGTCCGCCTCTTCGAATCGGGCAGCCGCTTCGGGCCCTCGGGAGAACGCCGGGCGGTCGCATTCGCCTGGGCCGGTGAACGCACGCCCGGGCATTGGTCGACACAGCCGGCCCCCGTGGACTTCTTCGACGTCAAAGGAACCGCCGAACTGCTGGCCGATGTGCTCGGTGCCGGTCCGCTCGACTTCTCAACGTCCGCGGCGCCGTTCCTTGTACGCGGGAGGTCCGCCGATGTGGGCACCCGCGGTTACCCGGTCGGCAGCGTCGGCCTTCTCGATCCAGCCATCGCGACAGCGCGAGGATTTCCCGCCTCCGAAGAGATCTACGTCGGCGAGATCGACCTCGATGCCCTGGCGAGTGTCGTCGACGCCGCCGAACTGCGCACGCACGCGCTTCCGAAATTTCCCGCGATCGTACGCGACGTCTCGATTCTCGTCGCCCAAGCCTTGCCTGCCGCTGCCGTTCGTGGCACTATCCGTTCGGCAGCCCCGGCACTGCTCGAATCGCTCGTCGAGTTCGACCGTTACCAGGGAAAAGGCGTCCCGGAAGGGCGCATGAGTTTGTCGCTTCGCCTGACGTTCCGCTCGTCCGAGCGGACGTTGACGGATGACGAAGTCGAAGCGGCCATGAGCACGATCGTCGAGGCGCTGAAGGGAGCGCACGGCGCGGAACGACGATAAGGTAGAGGCCGGCTTCCGCCGGCCTGACAAGGAGCATCGGGTGGCAAAAGCGGTGATGACGCGCGGCGTGGACCTGGAACCAATCGACCGCCTCGAAGAAAAACTCAAGAAGCTCGTGAACCTGATCGATCGCCTGCGTGACGACAATGCGCGCGCGGCGCAGGACAACGACCGGCTGGCGCGCGAGCTCGACGGCATGCGCTCGCGCATCGCCGAGGCCGAGGGCGCGGACACCGAGCTGTCGGCGCTGCGGGAAGAACGCGAGCTGGTGCGCTCGCGGGTGACGGAGATGCTGCAGCAGCTCGAGGGGTTGAACCTGTAGGGATGGACGAGTCCCGCATCATTCACGTCGAGATCCACGGCCAGCAGTACCCGATACGGAGCGGGCTCGATCCCGCCTATGTCGCGGAGCTGGCCGCGTATGTCGACACGAAGATGCGTCTCGCGTCTCGGGAGACGACCGCCGGCGACACGCTGAAGATTGCCGTCCTGGCCGCACTCAACATCGCGGACGAATGCTTCCGCGCGCAGCACGACGACCAGGAACGCCGCGATCACCTGACGAACCGCGCCGGCGAGCTCGAACGCATGCTGGATCTCGCGCTCGGCTTCGATCTCCCCAAGGCCGCCGCCCGCTGAAAAATCACAGGAGATCAGGAGATTCTTGTGTCAAGACAAAAACAAGAAGGCTTCTGATCTCGTGATCTCCTGTGATTAAAGGTGCGCCGGCCCGACGGCTGCTATAAGATCGTTCACAGGGTTTGAGTTCCCTGCTTTGTGCGTGATGGCTCGGAGGCTCGTTTGAGCCAACGTTTTAACTCAAGCGAATCGCGACGCTGCGTGGTGTGCATGCCTCTGTAAGAGGAAGCCTGAAGCGCGGCTTGTGCAGCGGTTCCACCTGCTTACGCAGGTTCATCCGACCTCCCCACACGGCAAAGCGGGGCCTTTCTTCCCGTTTCTTCCCGGCATCACCGACAACTGACCTCCTTCGGGGGACGCCTATATGGGCACGCCTTTGGCTGTCGCTCTGCTCATCGTTGGACTCTCCGCGGTGATCGGCGGATTCTCGATCTGGACCGCGCGCAGCCGCCGCCGGTCGGCGGACGAGGCTCTCGATCGCGCCCGCACCGAATCCGAACGCCTCTTGAAACAGGCGGAGCGCGACGCCGAGGCGCTGCGCAAGGAAGCCGCCATCGAAGCGCGTGAGAAGGCGCACGAGATTGCCGCCGCCGCCGAGGAGAAAGCTCGCGAACGGCGCGACGCAATCGCCGGCCTCGAGCAGGCACTCGCCGACAAGACCCGCGCCTTCACCGATCGACTCGCCGCCACGGACCGGACCGAACAGGATCTCCGCGCTCGTGCGACCGCACTCGTTGTGCAGGAGAAGTCCACGGCCGCCTCGCTGGCCCGATGCGAGCAATTGACGGCGGAGCGGCAGCGGGAGCTGCAGCGGATCGCCGGGCTCTCCGCCGACGAGGCGCGCGAGCTGCTCCTGAAGCAGATCGAAGGGGACGCGCGGCGCGATGCCGCGAACCTCGTCAAGCGCCTGGAGACCGAGGCGCGCGAGACCGCCGCGCAGCGGGCGCAGCAGATCATTGTCGACGCCATTCAACGCAGCGCCGCGGAACACACGATCGAGGCGACCGTCTCGGTGGTGGATCTGCCCAGCGACGATCTGAAGGGGCGCATCATCGGGCGCGAAGGGCGGAACATTCGTGCGCTCGAGACCGCGACCGGCGTCGAGCTGATCGTGGACGACACGCCGGGCGCCATCATCCTCTCGAGCTTCGACCCCTATCGTCGCGAAGTTGCGCGGCAGTCGATCGAACGGCTGATCGCGGACGGACGCATCCACCCCGCGCGGATCGAAGAAGTCGTCGAAAAGGTGAAGAACGAGATGGAGGATGCCCTCCGCCGTGAGGGTGAAGAGGCGGCGTTCGAGCTCGGCCTCTACGACCTGCATCCCGAAGTGCTGCGCCTCATGGGCCGGCTCAAGTTCCGCACCAGCTACGGGCAGAACGTTCTGAATCACTCGAAGGAGGTTGCCTTTCTCGCCGGTATCATGGCGAAGGAGCTCGGGCTCAACGGGCAGACCGCCGCGCGCGCCGCGTTCCTTCACGACATCGGCAAGGCAATCGACCGCGACCTCCAGGGAACCCACCTCGAGCTCGGACTCGACTTTCTGCGCAAGCACGGCGAAAGCGAGCCTGTCCTGCAGGCCGTCGCCGCGCACCATATGGACATCGACTGGCCGTCACTCGAGGCGATGCTGGTCCAGGCGGCCGACGCGATCTCCGCCGCCCGCCCGGGCGCGCGCCGCGACATTCTCGAGTCGTATGTGAAGCGTCTCGAAAAACTCGAGGGCATCGCAGACTCGTTCGAGGGGGTGTCGAAGGCATTCGCGCTGCAGGCCGGCCGCGAAATCCGCATCGTCGTCGAGAGTGAACGTGTATCGGACGAAGCGACGGTCTGGCTGTCGAAGGACATCGCACGCAGGATCGAGAACGAGCTTCAGTACCCCGGGCAGATCAAGGTCACCGTCATCCGGGAGACTCGCGCCGTTGAGATCGCCCGGTAACGGCGGTGACACGCCGGGGGAGCGTGCGATCGTCGCTCACATCCGTCGCAGGCTTCCCGCTCCCCCGCCCTCGCTGATCGTTGCCGTCGGCGACGATGCCGCGGTGGTGGCGCCGGAACGCGGCGCCTTGCAGGTGCTCACCACGGACGCCGTCGTCGAGGGCGTCCACTTCGAGCGGCACTTTTCCTCCCTGGCGGATGTCGGCTACAAGGCCGTCGCCGTCAACGCGAGCGACATCGCGGCGATGGGCGGCACGCCGTCTCTCGCACTCCTTTCCCTCATGCTGCCCGCGGGCACGTCGATGACTGACATCGATGCGCTGCTCGACGGGGCGCTCGAAATGGCTGCTCTCGCCCGGGTTCACATCGTCGGGGGAAATATCACGCGCTCCCCTGGTCCGCTGGTCGTTGACGTTGCCATGACGGGGCACGTACGGCCGCGGAGGATCCTGACGCGCGCAGGTGGCCGCGCTGGAGATGCGCTGTACGTCACGGGAACCATCGGGGCTGCCGCGGCAGGACTTGACTGGCTGCGACACGCGATTGAGGCCGGCCGAACCGGGGATATCACGGCGAGCGACGAAACACCCGCCGGCATCTCCGAGTGCGTGCAGCGGCACCGCCGTCCCGAGCCACGGCTTCGAGTCGGCGCGCTGCTCGGCCGGACCCGCGCGGCGTCCGCATGCATGGATCTGAGTGACGGGCTCGCCGACGCCGTCAGACAAATCGCGGACGCCAGCGGCACGGGCGCCGTCATCGACGCGACGGCGCTTCCGATTCCATCCGAAGCAATCAGGTGGTTCGTCGAGCACGGACGGGATCCCGTGACCACCGCCTTGTCAGGCGGTGACGATTACGAGCTCCTGTTCTGCGTGAAGCCGAAGGCAGCCGGCAGGCTTCGAGGCGTCGTGCGGGAGAGCAGGGGTATGCCGGTGACCCGGATCGGGGAACTCACGAAGGACCCATCCGTGCTGCTGAACCGCGACGGCACGTTGGAACCCTTGCCGCTGGGCTTCACTCACTTTTAGGCCTCGCTCTAAATCCTTATACATCAGCTATTTACAGAGACGTGTCTGAGGCCATGGAGTTTGACCTCGGATACTCCGGTGGCTATAGTGGGGCTGCTCCCCGGGGATTCTACAAAGCCGCTGATGTTTCTCTCCAAGTCGGCTTGGCGGAAGACGCTTGTGACCGCGCTCGCGGTCCTCGGTTTCGCTTACCTGTTCGAGGTGAGCATGCTGGACTCTCGTCCGTTCAACAAGATCCGCGCGCTGCAGCGGGAAGAGAAGCGGACGTCGCCAATCACCAGCGGCTGGCAGGCTGGCCTATCCCTCCCGGTACTGCAATTCAAACAGCTTGTAGTAGATGCCGCGCTGCGCAAGCAGCTCCTGGTGGCTACCGGATTCGCGCAGCTGCCCGTGATGCAGCACCAGGATCGTGTCCATGTCCTGGATGGTCGAGAGCCGGTGAGCAATGGCGATCGTCGTCCGGCCCGTCA
>JACDCA010000174.1 GCA_013694635.1 Acidobacteriota bacterium
GTGTTGTGCATTTCCGACGGGCGCGCACGACGACGATATCGATGCCTTCTCCCAGCTCGTCGCCCGTTGCCTGCAGCCGGAGCGGCCCACGTTTATCGTGTGGTAACCACCGTCACCGCCGGCACGCGTCCAGCGTTCATCGGAAGTGTCTCGGCGCAAGTTGCGGGAAACGCACCCCGATGGTTGTGCCGAGACACTTTCGATAACGAGACTTGAAGGAAGCCGCTGGCGCGGCGGCCGGCTATGGAGCTGGAAACGGGATCTGTGGACGAGCGGGTGCGCTGATCGAGGGGTCGGCGCCGGGTGAGCGGCAGCGGCCTGCGAGTCGTGTAGGCCGCGCGGGGCGATAACCCGCGTGGGCAGCGTCTCGCGAGACGCGGGCAGGCACACGACCTCCGACACGTGAATGACCACGTCGAGAGGGACGCCGGTCGAGACGCAATTGCGCGGCGGTCATGAGGTATCGAAGCCGAGGGTCACAGTCGCGAGACGGAGCGCCGAGAGGATCGGCCCGACGATCATCGCCGCACCGCATCGCGGACACGCCCAGCTCGTTGGGAGGTCGGGCGCAGTCGTCGTGGTCGCCGTCGCGTCTGTGGACGGGGCCGCGGGCGATGGTGTGACCAGCAAGGTGCGCGCGAGCGCCACACGGGCCGTGCGGCAGGTATTCGCAAGGAATCCCGATTGGCGAATGCGGACGAAGCCGCGCGGGAGCACGTGCTGCACGAAGCGGCGCAGAAATTCCATCGCCGAGAGCGCCATGGTGCGACGCTGGCCGTCGTGGGCGTAGTCCTTCCACTGAAAGGTAACGCACGTGCCATCGAAGGCGAGCAGCCGGTGATTGCTGATCGCCACGCGATGAGTATAGCGCCCGAGGTAACGCAGCACGGCCGACGCGCCCCCAAAGGCCGGCTTGGCGTAGACGACCCAGTCGGTGTCGAAAAGGGCGTTGACGAAGGTGCGCCACTGCGCCGCATCACGCAGGTGCTCGGTGCCGCCCGCGAGATCCAGCTCGTCTCGGTCGTACGCGCGGCGGAGTGCCTCGACGTACTTGCCGCGAAAGATCCGACTGAGGACCTTCACCGGCAAGAAGAAGCCGGCGTGCTTCGGCCGGATCCAGCGCTGATGATCGGGGGACAGCCCGCCGGCCGGCACCACGCAATGGACATGGGGATGCCGGACGAGCGTCTGTCCCCATGTGTGGAGAATGCTCAGCACACCGATCTCCGCGCCGAGATGCCGTGGGTCGGCGGCGACCTCGCGGAGCGTGGCCGCAGTCGTCTGAAACAGCCAGGCGTACAGACGCGCACCATTCCGATAGGCCAGTGGCAGGAGTGTATGTGGGAGCGTGAAGACGACGTGCACATACGGCACGTCGAGCAGATCGCGCTCGCGCGCGTGGAGCCAGCGCTCCCGCGCTTGCGCCTGACACTTCGGGCAGTGTCGATTCCGACACGAGTTATAGGAGATGGCCTGATGTCCGCAGGCGTCACACCGATCGAGATGGCCCCCGAGGGCGGCCGTGCGACAGCGCGCGATCGCGCGGAGGACCGCTCGCTGCTGCACGCTCAGCCACGGATGCTGCTCGACGAAGGCGTCACCCTGCGCGTGGAGGATATCGGCCACCTCCACCGCAGGCCGGCTCATGCCGGACTCGGCTTCCGCTTTAGCCGCGACCGCGGGAGGACCACGGGCACCGGCACCTGCAGCTGCTCCAACGGATTCGGCGCCGCCTGTAAGTGACGCCGCGAGAGGTGGAGATAGACGGTGGTGTGCGACAGGTCGGCGTGGCCCAGCAGGAGCTGAATCGTGCGGAGATCCGCCCCCGCTTCCAGGAGATGAGTGGCGTAGGTGTGCCGGAGCGTGTGCGGGGTGACGCGCTTGTCGATCCCGGCCTTGCGCGCGGCCAGGCGCACGGCCTCCCAGATCACCTTCGAGGTGATCGGGGCGTCGGCTCGCCAACCGCGGCGGGTCCCCGGAAAGAGATAGGTCCGCGGCCGCATCCACCGGTAGTACTCGCGCAACGCGGTGAGCAAGGTCGGACTGAGGGGGATCTCACGATCACGGCCGCCCTTGCCCTGCTCGACCCGGAGCACCATGCGTTGGCTATCGATGTCACGGACTTTGAGCTGGCACGCTTCGCTGCGCCGCAAGCCGGCCCCATACAGGGTCAGCAGCAGCGTGCGGTGATAGAGATTCTTCGCGCCCGCGATCAGGCGCTGCACTTCCTCCGGGCTGAGGACGACCGGCAAGCGCAGCCGTTGCTTCGGATACGGCAGATCCTCGCGCACGTCGCGCCGCTTCAGCACATACCTGCAGAAGAACCGCAGCGCGCTGATCTGGGCGACCACCGTGCCCACGGCCAGTCGCCGTTCCTCAAGCAGAAACAGGTGATAGCGCCGGAGCTGGGCCGGCGTGATCCGATCGAGCCGCGCACCACTGTGCGCGCGGAACGCCTCAACGATCTGGATGTAGCTGCGGATGGTCGGGGCGGCGTAGTCGCGACGCACTAACTCGTCGCGCAGGCACTGCAGTAGTTTGGTCACAGACACCTCCTGTGACCACTCCTATACCGCTACGCATCACCCAGTTGCTCGTCGGCCGCCGCGCCAGCGGCTTCGTTCTAGTCGCCAAGGGAAGATCGATGCGATGCCGGTTCCGCTGGTAATCAGTGCGGCGTTAGTCAGGACCTAGCGCCCTGCCGCTCAGCCGCGAGCGGCGCCTCGCAATCGTTGCGAATTAGCTCGGCGTGCCCGCGCCGCGCGTCGGCTGCAGTGATGGAATGGACTCCTCCTGGTGGTACGGCATCATCGTGCCAACAGTGAACCGGCCTCGTTGAAGGCCAAAGCCAGGAGGAATCCATATGAAGGATACGACCATCGCCGTCGATCTCGCAAAGTCCGTGTTTCAGGTCGCGGTCTCACACAAGCCAGGGCGTGTGGATGCGGAACGTCGGCTCTCACGCGACCGCTTCCTCGAGTACCTGGCGAAGCAGCCGCCGGCCACGGTTCTTCTCGAGGCGTGTGGGTCGGCCCACCATTGGGCGCGGCAACTGCAACCCTTCGGACATACGGTTCGGCTGTTGCCCGCGCACGATGTGCATCGGTACGTCCGGCGGAACAAGACCGATCGGACCGATGCCAAGGCCTTGTTGGAAGCCGACCGGAATGAAGAGATCCATGCGGTCCCCGTCAAGACCATCGAGCAGCAGTCGATTGCGGCGCTCCACCGCATGCGGTCGACCTGGCTCGCGACGCGCACCGCGCG
>JACDCA010000178.1 GCA_013694635.1 Acidobacteriota bacterium
GCGAAGAGTACACCTCCGCGCTGCGCCTGGTCGGTCAGAGTCGAACGCTGCGCTCGAGCGCCTGGGGCGTCGGCCTGCTGATCGCGCTGGCCCTGGGGGCGGCGCTGCTGATCGTGCATTGGCTGACGCGGCGGCTGACGCGGCTGGCCGAGGAGATGGACGCGTTTCGCGAAAGCGATTTCTCGCAGACGCCGGGGCTGACCTGCCCGGCGGGTCCGCCGGGGGACGAGATCGACACCCTCGGCCTGACGTTCCGCGACATGAGCCGGCGCATTGTCGAACAGATCGGGCGTCTCCGCGAGGTCGATCGCCTGCGACGCGAGCTGGTGGCCAACGTATCGCACGATCTGCGCACACCGATGGCATCGATCCACGGTTACCTGGAAACCTTGCTCTTGAAAGATTCTGCGCTCGCGCCAGGCGACCGGCGGCGCTATCTGGAAGTTGCCTTGAAGCACAGTGAGGGGCTTCGGACGATGGTCAGTGAGTTGTTCGATCTCGCGAAGCTCGAGGCGCGGGAGGTCGAGGTCCGGTTCGAACCCTTCTCGCTGTGCGAACTGGGGCAGGACGTACTCCAGCGTTTCGAGCTGCCCGCGACGGACAAGGGGGTGGACCTCCATCGTGAGCTCAGTTCGAGTCTGCCGATGGTGACGGCCGATATCCGCCTGATAGAACGAGTCCTCGTCAATCTCATCGATAACGCGGTGCGTCACACTTCCGAAGGCGGACGGGTGTCTCTCGTCTGCCACCTGGACGGCGAAGCCGTGCTGGTGCAGGTCACCGATACCGGCCCGGGCATCCCGGCCCTCGAGCTTTCCCGCATTTTCGAGCGCTTCTATCAGGCCCGCGGCACGGGCGCTGACGCAGAGGAAGGTGCCGGACTTGGGCTCGCCATCGCCAAGCGCATTCTCGAGCTGCACGACAGCGTCCTGAGCGTTCGATCTGTGCCGGGTGAGGGCACGTCGTTCGTCTTCACGCTGCGGATCGCCGAACCGGCTCAGCCGCGAGAGCTGCCTCAGGCGTCCGTTCTGACCGAAAAAGCGGCGGGATAAAAACGTGACCGTTCGGACATCTGGACGTGATGCATGTCTGTACAACTGTGTCAGGGCCGCGTGAATGCGCTCCGGAGCAGGCGCAGGGCAGGCCATGACCGCACACACTCAAGGAGAACCAGATGAAAGCAAATGCGATGACCGCGGTGCTCGGCGCCGCCCTCGTGCTGCCTCTCACCGTGACCTCATGGTCCGGGCAGGACGCGCCCATGAAGCCTCGGCAGGATACCGGGATGAAACCGATGATGATGACCGTCGACCAGGCAATGGTCGACAGGATCACCAGCACTTGGAAGGCGGAGCCGAAAGCGCTCGCCGCAAAGATCATCGCGAAGTACGGCATGCCGCAGGAAGCGTCTGCGAACCGTCTGATCTGGATGAACAACGGCCCGTGGAAATGGTCGGAGCTCGTGAATGAGGAAATCCAGCATGATTTTCCGATGCCGCACCACGACATGTTCAAGCAGGTGATCGCATGGAAAGTGCCGGCCGACAAATTCGACGATCTGGCGGAGTACGACGGCAGCGTCATCGTCGAGCGCACCAAAGGTGAGGTGTCGGCACGGTGCGACAAGGAAGAGGCCAACTTCCTTGCCATCAACCTGGCGTACGACGTCGTGATGGGGAAGAAGAGCTCAGACGCCGCGCGGAAGGCCTACACGGAAGCCATCGGCGAAATGAAGCATCCCGAGTACATGAAGGGCTTCGTCTTCACTCCGCCGGCCGGCATGCAGGGAGACCCGGACAAGGCCACGATCGACAAGAGCAAAATGACGATGAAGCAGCCGAAGTAGCGGAAGCGGCTGGGCACATCGCTGCCCGCCCGAGGAGGTGGCGATCAGCCGCGAGCCCGGGGCAATTGAAATTCCCAGGTCGCTCCGCGATCGGCCGTGGTGTCAAGCCGGAGCGCGCCGTGGTGCAGCGCGAGAATCCGACGGACGATCGCCAGTCCAAGACCTCCGCTGCGTCATGCACGCCCGGTGTGGCCCGGCATGCCTGGCCCGTTATCGGCAATCGTGAAGAATACTTGACCGCCGGTGGTCTTGCACGACATCCGCACCAGCGTGCCATCGGAGGTATGGCGGATCGCGTTGTCGAGCAGATTCTGAAGGACCCGCTCGATCAGTCTGATGTCGCCTCGAACCGTCACGTCTACCATCGTCTCGAAGGCCACAGTGACGGATCGCTTCGTAGCTTCGAGTTCCAGGCCTTGCGCGACATCCTGAGCGAGCTCGCAAATCGAGAAATCCTCCAGCCGAAGCTCGACGTCGCTTTCGAGGGTCGCCAGATCGAAGAGTTGAGCGATGAGACGCTCCAGCCGCTCGGCCTGCCGGACTGCGGACGCGAGATACGCCTGCCGAATGTCGTGGGCGGTGGCGGGGCGCGCGACGAGGTAATCGAGGTAGCCCTTCAAGGCCGTCAGCGGTGTGCGCAGATCGTGCGAGACGTTGGCCACCAGCTCGCGCCGAAGTGCGTCCAGCCACTGAAGCCGCGTCTGCGAGGCGCGGAGCTGTTCGGCGCTCTCACGCGAAGCCTCCTCCGCGCGTTTTCGGCCGCTGATGTCGATGATGGTCCCGTAAAAGCCGATCAGACGATCGGTACCATCTCGAACCGCGATCGCGTCTTCCGACATCCAGAAACGGCTGCGATCCTTCCGGTACACTTCAGATTCAAAGCCCGTCACCTCGCCGTGCTCGCGTATCCGACGGACGAATTCGCCGCGGCGGCCCGGGTCGACATAGCACCCGGAGTCCGCATCGGTGATGACCGCCATCATCTCCGCCGGCGACTCGTACCCGAACATGCGCGCCAACGCGGGATTGGCGGTCACGTATTTCCCGCCCACCGTCGTTTCGTAGATGCCAGTGACCCAACTGTTGAACGTCCGCAGATAGCGGTCTTCGGTGAACGCCTCTTCCGCGGTCCGCTCGGCAGACAGCCGGACCGGCGGGGTCAAGATCTTCCAGATGTTACGAAAGGATCCCAATGTTCAGCTTTTTCTCAACCGGAACGGGCCGGAGAAGCCAGTCGTCCCAGGAGATGAGATTTTAGTTCGCGGCCGAATATTTGCATAGTGGGCCTTGCTTATTATGCCCACGGTCGAAACGGCCGGCCTCCTCGACGACGTGATCATCACGCCGGTGTTGGCCGAGCGCACGGCGCCACCTCGGGACATTGTCGCGGAACACGCGGCCCTCTCGGATCTTGCCCGTCAGGCGGCGACGGATACCTCGGGGCTGCTGCAGTGCTTGGCCGATCTCGCCATGGAGCTGTGTCACGCTGGAAGCGCCGGGGTGAGTCTGCTCGAACCCGGGGTGCCCGGCCAGCGTGTCTTCCGCTGGGTCGCACTCTCGGGTGAGTATCGAGCCTACATCGGTGGAACCACCCCCGAAGGCTTCAGTCCGTGCGGCGTCTGCCTCGAGCGAGGGGCTCCTCAGTTGTACGCTGACCCATCACGGGTCTTCACGTATCTGTCCGACGCGACGCCGCCAATCGTCGAGGGCCTGGTCATTCCGTTACGCTCGTTTCTCGGATCGCTCGGCACCATCTGGATCGTCTCGCACGGCGAGCGCCGCTTCAACAACAGTGACGTGGCGGTCATGACGACCCTCGGGGATTTCACGTCCGCGGCCTTTGCGCTGCAGCGCGCGCGGGAACAGGCTGAGGCCG
>JACDCA010000207.1 GCA_013694635.1 Acidobacteriota bacterium
ATCGCCGAAGGCACCATCGTCCGCTGGATCAAGAAGGTAGGGGATGCGGTCGATCGCGACGAGCCGCTGTTCGAGATCTCCACCGACAAGGTCGATGCGGAAATCCCCTCCCCCTCCGCCGGTGTGCTGACCGAGATCAAGGTCAAGGAAGGGGAGACCGTCCCCGTCAACAGCGTCGTCGCGACCATCGGCGCCGCGGGAGAGGTCGCGGCAGAGGGACCGGCCAGCGACGACGTTGCGGAAGCTCCGGCGCAAGGCCTGCCCGCAGCTGCCGTCGGTCAGCCCGAAACCGCTCCGTCGAAAAAAGCGCCAGCACCCGAGCGAGCCGCCGGCGATGAATCGCGACCTTCGACAGCCGCCGCGCCTGCGCGGCAGGCAGGTGTCCCCTCGAAGGAAGAACTGCGCCGGCAGAAATCCTCGCCGCTGGTGCGGCGGATCGCAAAAGAACACGACGTCGACATCCAGCAGATCCAGGGTACCGGCATCAGTGGACGCGTGACCAAGGGTGACATTCTCGGCTACATCGAGTCCGGTCCGCCGAAGCAGGCGCCGGTGCAGGGGCGCACGGCCCCCGCGGCCGGGCCGGCGTTCCGGCCGGGCGAGAACGTCCAGGTCGTGCCGATGAGCGTGATGCGCAGAAAGATCGCCGAGCACATGGTGCTCAGCGCGCATACCTCACCGCACGTGTACTCGGTCTATGAGGTGAACTTCGGACGGGTCAGCGCCTTGCGCGACAAGCGGAAGGCCGAGTACGAAGCCGCCGGCGCCAAGCTGACGTTCACGGCGTTCATCGCGAAGGCCGTCGTCGATGCCCTGCGGCAGTTCCCGATCGTCAACGCTTCAGTGGACGGCGACAACATCGTCTATAAGAAGGACATCAACCTCGGGATCGCGGTGGCACTCGAGAACGGCTTGATCGTTCCGGTCATCCGGAACGCCGACGAGAAGAACCTGCTCGGCCTGTCGCGCGCGATCAACGACCTGGCGAGCCGGGCGCGGTCGAAGAAGCTGAATCCCGATGAAGTCCAGGGTGGGACGTTCACGATCACGAATCCTGGCATCTTCGGTGCGCTGTATGGACTGCCGCTCATCAATCAGCCGCAGGTCGCCATCCTCGGTGTCGGCGCGATCGAGAAGCGGCCCGTCGTCGTCGACGATGCGATCGGGATCAGGCCGATGTGTCATCTCAGCCTTGGATATGACCATCGGCTCGTGGACGGCGCCGACGCCGGCCGCTTCCTGTCCTACATCAAGGAGAGGCTCGAGAACTACGACGAATCGTGGTGCTAGTGCGGGATGCGGAATGCGGGATGCGGCTGATTGAAGTTCGGCGGCTTGGGCGTGTGTCGTACGCCGCGGGTCTGGAGCTTCAGAGACAGCTCGTCGAACAGCGCAGCGCTGGTGAGATCGGCGACCAGCTTCTGCTCCTCGAGCATCCACCGGTCATCACCCTCGGCGTCAAATCCCGCAACGATCGTGCGCACGTCGTTGCAACGGCTGACGCGCTCGAGGCGGAGGGAGTAGAGGTCTTCGAGACGGGCCGCGGTGGTGACGTGACCTATCATGGTCCCGGGCAGCTCGTCGGCTATCCCATCGTCGATCTGAAGCCGGATCGCTGCGACGTCCACAAATACGTGCGCGACCTCGAAGAGGTCATGATCCGGACCGCCGCCGTGTTCGGCGTCGAGGCGTCGCGACTCCCGGGGTTGAGCGGCGCGTGGGTGGGTAACGAAAAACTCGCGGCGATCGGGGTCCGCATCGCGCGCTGGATCACGAGTCACGGCTTCGCGTTCAACGTGAACACCTCCCTGAATCACTTCGATTTCATCGTCCCATGCGGGATCACCGATCGGGGCGTCACGTCGCTTCAGAAGCTTCTGGGCCACCGCGTCCCAATGCATGAGGTTGAAGACGCCACCGAATCCGCCTTTGGCGAAGTCTTCACCTCATCCACCGCACGTAGCACGTAGCACGTAGCACGAAGCACGTAGAGGCGTAGCACGTCGCACGTCCCACGTCGCACGTAACTGCTTATCTCTCAATCGCTTGCAGTTTGTTGAACGGTGTTCGGAATAAGGGCCCATGACCGGGTGTTTAGTCTCCATACGGAGGCTCCGAATGCGACAGCAGGGCAGTGAGAAGGACCTAGTTGTGAGGATGCAGGCCGGGGACCGTACGGCCGTCGAGGAGCTCTCGGCCACTTACGGCCCACGGATTCAACAGCTTGCGTTCCGATACCTGAAGAACTGGGAAGATGCGGAAGAAGTGACGCAGGACGTCCTGCTCAAGGTCCACCGGAAGATCGACGCCTTCCGAGGTGACTCCGCGCTGTCGTCCTGGATCTATCGAATCACGTTCAATACGGCGATGTCCCGGCTGCGGACGAGTCGGTTCACCCGTCCGCTCGAGGTGCAGGCGCCGGAGCCCTCAGGTGAGAATGGGGCGCATGCACCCGCTGAACCGGCGGACTGGTCGGCGCTTGCCGACGACGGCGTGCTGAGAACGCAGATGCGCGCGCAGCTTGTCGAAGGCCTTCAGCACCTGCCCGCGGTCTACCGGATACCGGTGATCCTGCGCGACATCCAGGGGCTGTCGACCGCGGAGGCGAGCGCCGTGCTCCGAGTCAAGCCGCAAACCCTGAAGTCGCGGCTGCATCGCGGGCGCCTGATTCTGAGAGAGTACCTCGCCGACTTCGCCGGCGCACTCACGCTGCACGAACGCGAGTTGAATTAAGTCTCGAGCGCGTTCTCCAGTGTGGTGCGCTCGAGGCGCGTCAGCGCCGGCTCAATGACGCGCAGCACACCTCCGCGCCCAAGCTCCACGGGCATGGCCACGATCCTTCCTCTCCCGCTATCGACGAAACAGGAATAACGGCGGCGCGATCCGTCGCAGAGCGCTTCGACGATCCGCGCTGTCGCGGATCCGAGCGCGTACGGGCCCGGCGGCCACAGGCCGGACACGCGCGCAGACAGCGCCGCGATGTCGTGGGCGCCGATGACCGACGTCAGAGGCTGTCCGGAGACGGTGGCTTCTTCCCACGCGATGACCGTGTGCTTCGGCGGCACGCCCACGACCGAGAGCGACACCTCGACGCCGGACGAGTCGGCAATCACCGCGCAGAGCGCTCGCAGCGCGGATTCGAGGGCCATCGGCGCCGCACCGATTGCGCGCATCGGCGGAACGTGCAGCTCCGCGATCGTCCGTTTCATGACGTCGCGCTGTGACGCGCCGGCGAACACGAGAGGGGCCGTGACCCCGGCGCCAAGCAGGCGGCGCACGAGCGAGAGTGCCCCGTCACCCGAATGCTCGCCGTCCCCGGCGGCTGAGTCTGCCACGACCACGACGTCCGCCCCGGCGGCGGCGTGAAGCGAATCCGCACCGGTCACCGACACATCGAAGCTCTCCACCGGCCCTGACTGGAGGATATCGAGCGCTTTGCCCTCGGCCACCGTGCCGCTCGGATCGATCAGCCGGATCCGCCTGACGCGGCTGCGCGCTGCGAGTTTGTGCGCGACCGCGCCGCCGATCGGACCGGCGCCAATGATGGCGATGAGCGACATTCGGAGTCGTTTATTCTAGTCTCATGTCGATTCTGGCCGGCCGCGTCGCCCTCGTCACTGGTGGGTCCAAGGGTATCGGTGCTGCCATCGTGCGCGCGCTCGCGGATGCCGGCGCTTCGGTGGTGTCAACGAGCCGATCGGGAGGACGCGACGCTGACCGTGTGCGCCAGGTGAAGGCCGATGTGCGCAATGCCGACGACGCCGCACGTGCGGTTGAGGAGGCCGTGACCTCGTTCGGCGGTCTCGATATTCTCGTCAACAACGCGGGCGTCGGCGCGTTCGCCACTGTGGCCGACATGTCCATCGACGAGTGGCGCCAGGTAATCGACACGAATCTGAGTGGCGTTTTTTACTGCTGTCATGCCGCTATCCCGCACCTTCGCCGCCGCGGAGGTGGGTGGATCATCAACATCAGCAGTCTCGCCAGCAGGAACCCCTTCGCCGGGGGGGCAGCCTATTGCGCGTCGAAGGCCGCGCTGAACCAGTTCAGCGAGGCACTGATGCAGGAGGTCCGCCACGACGACATCCGCGTCAGCTACGTGATGCCCGGTTCCGTGGCGACTGATTTCGGCAGGGGATCGACGGCGAAGAGCGGGTGGGCACTCACCGCTGAAGACGTGGCGCAGGTCGTGATGGACCTGCTCGCAATGCCCGCGCGCAGCCTGCCGAGCCGAGTGGAGTTGCGACCCTCCAAGCCGCCCAAGAAATAGATCACCACAGAGTTCACAGAGCCACTCTTGAAAACCCAAAGCGAAACCAGTTTTGTGTCTCTGTGCCTCTGTGTTGAACTTCCAGCGCACAGCGAACTGCGCAATCCTTACTCGACGCGCAACGCGACCGCGGGGAACAAGATCTGACCCCAGGCGGAGGCGTCGATGTTCGCGCCGGACACGACGACCGCCGTTCGTCGCCCGCGAACGTCCACCCGGCGCGTCTGCACGGCCGCAATCGCGACCGCCGCCGCTCCTTCGACGATGAGCCGCTCTTCCAGGAACATCATCCGCACGGCTTCAGCCGTCTCCGTTTCCTCCACCACGACGATCGACTCCACATGCTTACGCACGAGATCGAAAGTCGGAGTCGCCGGGTCGAGGTTGCCTGACAACCCGTCCGCGATGGTTTTCCCCACCTGGATCGGGACGATGCGCCCTGCGGCAAGGCCCTGCGTAAACGGCGTGGACGCTGAGATCTCGGCGCCCACCACCGCTACGTCCGGCGCGGCGAGCGCGATGCCACTGATAAGGCCGCCACCGCCGACGGATGCAACGATGAGCTCTACCGCCGGGTCATGGTCGGTGATCTCCAGCCCCACGGTGCCCGCTCCCGCAATGACGTCGCGGTGGGCGTAAGGGGAAACGTAAATCGCATCGCCTCGCGCACCGTGCTCGCGCGCCATCCGCTCCGCCTGGTCGTAGTCACGGCAGGGCCGCAGCTCCGCGCCAGCCTTCCGGATAGCCTCCACCTTGGTTCGAGGTGCATCAGCCGCAATGTAAACCGTCAAGGGTCGTCCGGCAGCGGCGGCCGCATGGGCCATCGCGTATCCATGGTTACCCGCGGACGCGGTGACCATCGGCCGTGGATCGTCGGACTCCGCCAGCCTCAGGACAGCGTTCGTCGCACCCCGGATCTTGTACGAGAAAGTGGGCTGCAACGATTCGAGCTTGAGGAAAACTTCCGTGCCGGCCGCGTCGGACAGCCATCTCGAGTAGCGCAGCGGCGTGCGCATGACGCGCCCCTTGATTCGCGCGGCCGCCGCGAAAATCTCGGTGATCACCGCGCCTGGGTCAGAATCTTCGCCAGGTTGGCGGCAAACGCGCTCCGCGCCATCACTTCGTCGACCCCCGCCTCACGCGCCGCGAGAATCAGCGGCGTATCGACATGCGATACGAAGCCCATCGTCGGCAGGCTGCGCAGGTCCGGATCGCTGCGCAACGCGCTGACCGTGTTGATTGGATCTGATTTCGCGGAATTCAGATCGAAGATGACCAGCGCCGGCCTGAGCGCCCGCGCCTGCGAAATGATTTCACCAGGCGTGCGGGCGAAGATGAGGTCAACGCCCGCCAGCTTTGCCGTGGTGCGGATCTTCGAGGAAAAGAGGAGGTCGTCGACCGCCGCTAGAATCATCAGAGGATTTTACGTCACCGGTTCGTGGCTGCGCCGCCGGCAGCGGCTCGAGCCTGTAGAGGTACCGGCCGTTGGTGACCGCGGAGGCGATGAACGTT
>JACDCA010000267.1 GCA_013694635.1 Acidobacteriota bacterium
GCGTGCCGATTAACTCCGCCCCGCTGGCCATCTGCGGATGGTCCGGCGGATCGACCTCGAGCTGGTACACCTGTTTCGGATCCGCCGGGTGAACGGCCCTGAAGCCGGGATGGAACCCTCCCGGGCCTTTGCCCCTGACGACCGTCCATTCCTCCGCGTCCAGGCGGGGAAACTTGTTGGGGCCGCGCACGATTTCTGCAATCGGGATGTCGCGGACGCCGATGCGGTTGCTGAACCAGCTCGAGTCGGGGACCTCGTCGAGGGAGTTGACGTTCACGGCGCGGAGCGGCGTCCTGTCGCCAGGCGAGCCGAACGAGTTCACGAGGAAATCGAAGTTCTCGGACAGCTCGATCTCGGACGCCCCGCTGGCGTCGAACGCCGTGTCGTCATCCGCCGCGATCGGATCGTCTGGATAGAATCTCGGCGTGGTGCGGGTGGACTGTGCCGAACCACCCTCGGTGCTGACGAACGCTCCGGCGGCGAGCGCCAGGGCGACGACGGCGCGCGAGGCGAGCTTAGAAGACATTGTCGAACCTCACCAGGAGACGTGTGCCTTCGCCGCTCCCGAACGCGAGGTCCGTGCGGAATGCTACCCCGTTGCGGGAACCGGCGCGCAGCCCGAATCCGTAATCACGCTCGAGGGTGCCGATGTCGCCGAGGCGGCGGGCGACCGCGCCCGTTTCATAAAACAGAGCGCCGGTCACGAACTCGTTGATGTGCCACCGGTACTCGGCCTGCAGCAGGGCGGCGCTGCGGTCGCGGAACCGGAAGCTTGGGAATCCCCGCAGCGAATACGACCCGCCCAGCGTCGGCTGCAGATAGAACGGCACGTCGTGGCCGGCGTCGGCGTCCGACGACGACATCCATGCGCGCAGCGCGATCGTTCGCGTCCGGCCGAAGAACGGGACGTACTGGCGCAGATCCAGCGTCCAGCGATTGAACGAGAAGCGATCGAGATCGCGATCGGCGTAGCGGCTGAAGGACGCCCGATACCGCCCGCCGGAGGTTGCGTGCAGGGGAGGATCCGCGTTGCTGTATTCGAGGAACGGTTCGATGATGGCAAAGGCGGGTTGCACGCTGAACCCCGGCAGCGAAACGGGCGCGAATATCTCGTCGGTCGAGGGCATCTTCCGGTCGGTGCCCGGCCCGATCGATGGGCTCAGGTGCGAGACGGCGAGGCCGGCGGTGAGGCCGCCGGCGCGCACACCGCCGGTCGCCCGCGCAAGCGTGTCGCGGAGTGCGAAGTTCGACCGGTCCGATTTGAGACTGTCGGGACCGAGCCCGAAGAAATCCTCCTGGGGAAAGTCGCGGCGCCTCGCGTACAGCTCGACGTAGGGCCCGTCACGCGAGATTCCAGGAAGCAGGATCGACGCCTCCCCTATTCCGTACCCTTTCAGCGTGGCTGCGGCCGACGTGCGGAAATCGAACCGGTCTGTCTGATAGCGGTATCCGGGCCCCAGGCCAAAGCCGGCGCCTTCGCCGATACCACCGAGCCTCAGATAGATGCCGCGCGGGGGATTCAGAAGCCGTTCGAGAAGGAGGCGGTCCTCGATCTTGAACAGGATGCCCTCCACCTTGCCACGTTTGTAGGGCTGGACCTTCGCCGCTTTCTCCTGGCGCCGGGCGCGAAGCTCATCCGCACGTGTCGATTGAGCCGATACCGGGACGCTGGCGGCGGTGATTACGACGAAGACAAGCGAGAAGAAAAAGTTCATGGTGTCGCGCTATTATTCGTCTACGGAAATGAGGCACTGAATGGATTCAACCATGCTGCGGTGTCGCGCGCTGAGCGTTGCTCTTTTTCTTGTCTTCACATCCGCCCCGCTCTTCCCGCAGGCGCCCGTCGCGACGGTACCGCAGGCGACTGCAGAGCCGGCAGCAAGCGCGAAGACCTGGCTCGACAAACGACAGGAGATGGAAGACTACCTGCGCACAGCCGACGTCACGAAGTTGGAGGACATCGGCCTCGGTGTCACCAAGCCGAGGCGGGCCTACCTCGCACCCGGAGGGCCCTTCGACCGGATGGCGTGGAAGACCATTGCGCCTGGCATTCATTCTGGTTACTGGGAGAGCTACAAGTCGGAGATTGCGGCCTACGAGCTCGATAAACTGCTCGAGCTCAACATGATTCCTCCGACCGTCGAACGGGAGGTGCATCGCGACCGCGGCGCCGCAGTCATGTGGGCATCACCGATAAAGAGCTTCAAGGACCTCGGCGGACCCCCGACCCCTCCGTCGGATCACGTCGCCAGGTGGAACCGTCAGCTCATTCAAGCGAAGATGTTCGACAATCTGATAGCGAATATCGATCCCAACCTGGGGAACTGGCTCGTGGATCCCTCGTGGAACCTCATTCTGATCGATCACA
>JACDCA010000317.1 GCA_013694635.1 Acidobacteriota bacterium
GGGGAAGCCGTCGGCACGGTGTTCGGCGCCGTTGTCGGCGTGCTCGGTGGCGTGTTCGGGTTCCTGACGATCCTCATCGTCACGTTCTACATCCTGGTCGAAGCCAATCGCTTGCGCGACGTAATGCTGCGCCTGTTTCCCCGAGAGAGACGTCCTCGGGTCGCGGCGGCGAGCCGCGAGATCGTCGGCAAAGTCAGCGCATGGCTCGCCGGCCAGTTGATGCTCGGGGCCATCATCGGGATCACCTCGGGGATCGGCCTGTGGCTCCTTGGCATCCCGTTCTTCTACGTGCTCGCGCTGATCTCAGGGGTCGGCGAGATGATCCCAATCGTCGGACCCATCCTCGCGGCGATCCCGGCCGTCGCGGTTGCGGCGACGGTGTCCTTCAAAAAGGCGCTGCTGGTCATCGTGTTCTTCATCGTGCAGCAGCAGTTCGAGAATCACGTCCTCGTGCCGAAGGTGATGGAGCGCCAGGTCGGTCTGAGCGCCGTCACGGTGATCGTCTCGCTCCTCATCGGCGGCAACCTCCTCGGTATCGTCGGCGCCATCCTCGCGGTACCGACGGCGGCGATCCTCCAGGTGGTCTTTACGGAGATCTCGAAAGACCAGGGCAACGGGTAAGGTTGGCACCGTGTTTGTAGTTGCCGGGGACGAGACGACATGCTCAAGATGGGAGCGCGGCTTGCCGATCGGCGGACTCTTTTCGGGGACGTCGCGCTCCTCCTCTTTCTCCTCGCCCAGGCCTCAGACGGCGTTCTCACCTACATTGGCGTTGCGACTTACGGGACCTCCATGGAGGGTAACCCGTTGATAACGTGGCTCATGGGAGCCATGGGTGAAGGTCCCGCGCTCACGGCGGCAAAAGTGGCAGCGGCCGCCTGTGGGATCGCCCTGCACCTCTCATCGGTCCACTACGTCGTCGCAGCGCTCGCCGCGTTCTATGTCGCGGGGGCAGTCGTCCCCTGGATGGCGCTGCTCTTCTTTCTCTAGATTCCGCTAGGACCTACGGTCGCAGTAGTCCGGCCCTTTAGGGCTGTGGCGGCACGCTGGGACTTGCCAAGGTGAGGCTGGAAGGCGGAAGCTAACCGGATGCGCACCGACCCCCTTTCCTACCTGGGTGAAGAACTTAATTCCCTGAAACAGCAGAATTTATATCGACATCTGCGGATCCTCGAAGGTGAGCAGAAGGCCCGGACCACGTTCGATCAACGGTCCGTCGTGAACCTCTCATCGAACAACTATCTCGGGTTGACCACGCACCCGAAGCTCCGCGAACGCGCCCTCGCGGCGATCAAGGAATACGGCGTCGGATCGGGGTCCGTCCGGTCGATTGCCGGGACGATGGCGATCCACATGGAGCTGGAGCGGCGTCTCGCGGAGTTCAAGAACGTCGAAGCGGTCGTGGTGTTTCAAAGTGGATTTGCCGCGAACGCCGGCACGGTTTCCGCCGTCCTTACTAAGGAAGACGTCGTCATTTCGGACGAACTCAATCACGCGAGCATCATCGACGGGTGCCGGCTGAGCCGCGCGGCGATCAAGGTATTCCCCCACAAGGATGTGGACGCCGCGCGAAAGATCATCGAGGCGCTTCCTGCGGGGCAGCGGAAATTACTGATCTCCGACGGCGTGTTCAGCATGGACGGCGATCTCGGCTCGCTGCCGGGCCTCTGCGCGCTCGCCGAAGAGACGGACTGCATCATGATGGTCGACGATGCGCATGCGAGCGGCGTGTTCGGCAAGAACGGACGCGGAACCATCGACCACTTCGGGATGCACGGACGAGTCGACATCCAGGTCGGCACATTGTCGAAGGCGATCGGCGCGCTGGGAGGGTATGTCGCTGGCAACAGGAACCTTATCGAATTCCTTTATCACCGCGCGCGGCCGTTTCTCTTCTCCACGTCGCATCCACCCGCGGTCGCAGCCGCATGCATGGCCGCGCTGGACGTCCTGCTCGAGGAGCCACAGATCATCGACCGCTTGTGGGAGAACACCCGGTTTTTCAAAGCCGGTCTCGAGCGTCTCGGATTCAACACGGGGCTGAGCGAAAGCCCGATCACGCCGGTCATCGCCGGCGATGGCGCAACGGCGATGAAGCTGTCGGACCGGTTGTTCGAAGAAGGAGTCTTCGCCCAGGGCATTGCCTTTCCGACGGTCGCGCGCGACAAGGCGCGAGTCAGGACGATCGTCACCGCGACGCACACGCGCGAAGATCTTCAGTTCGCGCTCGACAAATTCGACACGGTGGGCCGGGAATTGGGGCTCATCTGAGCGTTGGCGTGGAGATCCAGGAGATCGAGATGGGACATGACCGCGGCCGGAGCGGAGCGAGAGCGAGCGAAGGCCGCCAGGCGGGGTGCAGGGGGCCCCGCCGATAAATGAAAGAGGCGACGGACCGCGCCCGGGAGCTGTACGACATGTACGCCCGGGATCTGTCGCCGGAGGAACTCCAGCGTCTCTTCACGCACGACACGCGTGACGCGTACCGGTTCTTCACGCGCGGCCGTGACGAGGATGCGGTCGCGAGGCTGCCCTGGTGGCGGCGGATCCCGGCGCGCGTGCGCCAGGTGTTTGTCGCGTTCACCCTGAAGCTGCCGCCCGCACGGCGCGTCTTGTATCTCGCAGCGCTCGTCATCGCATTTGCCGGCATCGTTCGTCTTTTTCGCGGGTTCGGCCTGGTGGACTTTCCCCTCGGCGTCCCGTTCATCCGCGTGGCCGTGCTCATGCCTGTCTGGGCCGACGGCACATTTGCGCTGATCCTCAGCGTACTGCTGCTCAACTTTCTCGTCCTGCTCGAAGTCGCCGACCGGCTCTCCTTGAAGGGTGAGCTGGAAGTTGCGCGAGAGATTCAGCTTGCGATGCTGCCGGCCGGTACGTACCGCGACGGGGACATTGAGATCTGTGGCGTGACGAGACCAGCCAACACGGTCGGCGGCGATTTCTACGACGTCCTGCCGCTCGCGGACGGCCGCGTGATCGTCACCCTCGGAGATGTCGCCGGGAAGGGCAGCCCGGCGGCGCTCCTGATGGCGCTGCTCCTCGCCGTCCTAAGGACGCTCGTCGACGAAGCCCTCGACCCGCCGCAGTTGATGGCGAGGCTCAACGTGCAGATCTGCCGGCACAGCCCCGCGTCCCGCTTCATCACGCTGTTCTTCGCCGTGTACACACCGGCGACCGGACGACTGACATACGTCAACGCCGGTCAGAACCCGCCGCTGATCAGGCGGCACGACGGACGTTACGAGCGCCTGCCAGGCACGGGCGTTGCGCTCGGGATGTTCGACGGAACGACCTACGCGTCGGCCGAAGCGACAATCGCCGCAGGGGATACGCTGATCCTCTACAGCGACGGCATTACCGAAGCCGAGGATCCGAACGGGCGCCCGTTCGAAGAGGCGGGTCTGGAACAGGTCGTCACGGCTCACCCGGACGTGTCAGCCGCGGAGCTCGGGACGGCGGTCCTCACCGCGGTCGAGAGGCACGCGAAGGCCCCACGGTTCGCCGACGACCTCACCATCCTGATCCTGAAACGCAGAACAGGCACTTCGTCCCTCGCCTGAGTGGATCGGCCCCCGACCATTTCGGAGTCAGACAGTCGTCGCACCAGCGGGGTCTAATATAGGCAACTCGCATGTTCCTCGGCTTGCTGGCGGCGCTCGCGGTGATGTGGCTCGACACGGCGGGCGGAGTTCCGCAGGCGGATCCGGTCACGGCGCTGGTCACGCGCCTCGAGCAGGTCGTGCGCACGGGAGACGTGGCCGCTCTTCGCTCGCTTGGACGTGAGGAGAAGGCGGTGGCCGAGCTCGCCGACTGGTTTGGGTCGGGGCCCGCCCGCGTCGTGCTGAAGGAGCGGGATCGAACCGAGATCCCCTCTGGCGGTCAGCGACTCCTGATCGAAGCTTTCTCGGAGTACGGCGCCGAAGCACGGCTCGTCACCTTCAGCCTCGATCTCCACCAATCAGGTGACGCGTGGCGGATAGCCTCCGCGTCCCGCATCGGGAACGTCGGCGGACTGTTCCGCCTGGCGCTCAACAACACGAAGCAGTACGACGTGAAGGACCTCACGGTGCGAGCGCCGGACCTCACGCTGCACATGGCGTCCGGCGCGGCGTTTGTGGCCGAGACGCCTGAAGGTCCGACGGTCGTCATCCTGCTGGGACGGGGCGAAATGGTGTTTTCTCCACCCGACACCGCTGAGAAAACGCAGGTGCGCATTTTCAGCGGCGGCGACAGGTTGCAGGCGCGGTTCGAGCATGTCTTCATCCGGGTCCGCCCCGCCGACTTCGCGGTGAGGTTCCCTGCCGGCGCGCTGACGCCGCGGGAGATCTCGCCGGCACCGCTCCGCCGCGCCGAAGACGTGTTCGAACAGAACATCAGCAAGACCCTGCAGATCGACCTCGGGGATCTCAGCCGCGAGCGCTGGTCGATCACGCCGCAGCCCAATGACTTCATCGCCGAGATCAACACCGACAAACACGGCAGTCTGACCTACACGCGGTCTACCCAGGATCCCGAAGACGTCACGCTGTTCGACCGCGTCCGCAGAAAGAATATTTCCGTATATGCGTCGCCCGACAAGCTGACCAAGCGCGGCCGCTTCTTCAGCGAGGACGACCTGGTCGACTACGACGTGCTCGCCTACGACGTCGACGTCAAGGTTGCGCCCGAACGCGCGCTCATCGAAGGCAGCGCGCGGATCAAGGTGAAGATCCGGGCCCCGGGCGTCGCGGTGCTGAATATGCGACTGGCGGAGAGCCTCGCCGTCCGCGGCGTGTACTCGCCGGATTTCGGGCGACTGCTTCATCTGCGCGTCGTCAACCAGAACAGCCTCATCGTCAGCCTCCCCGTTACCGCGGTCCGAGGCAGCGAGTTGTGGCTGAACATCTTCTATAGCGGCCGCGTCCAGTCGCAGGAACTGGATCGTGAAGCCATCGCGGTCTCGCAGGATCCGGAAATCGTCGGCATCCCGGCAGAGCCGCGATACCTGTACAGCCATCGGGCCTACTGGTACCCGCAATCGCCGGTGAGCGACTACGCGCCGGCACGGCTGTCGATCGCGGTCGCATCGGATTTCGAGGTGGTCGCGACAGGTTCTCCAGTGGGCGTGCCTACTCCTGCCGCCGGGGTCGTCGAACCCGGGCAGCGACAGAAGCGGGTCTTCACGTTCTCGAGCGAACGGCCTGTCCGTTACCTGGCCTTCGTCATCAGCCGCCTCCGCGCCGTCAACACGCGGAGGATGGACGAGGTCACGATGACGGTGACGGCGAATGCGAGACAGGCCGGGCGCGCGCAAAGTATGAGCGCGGGGGCGGAAGAGATTTTTCAGTTCTACAAATCTCTCGTCGGGCGCGCGCCATATCCCACCTTCACCCTGGCCGTAACCGAGCGGGAGGCGCCCGGGGGGCACAGTCCGGCATATTTTGCCGTCGTTGACCAGGCCACGTTCACAGGCCGGATCACGTGGCGAAGCGACCCGGTGAACTTCGACAACTATCCTTCGTTCTTCATGGCGCACGAAGTGGCGCATCAATGGTGGGGCCAGGCGGTCGGATGGAAGAACTACCACGAGCAGTGGATCAGCGAGGGCTTCGCGCAGTACTTCGCGCTGCTGTATGCGGAAAAGAAACTGACTGGCATTGCGCCGGACGTCGTGCGCCAGATGCGCCGGACGGCGATCGAGCAGTCCTCGCAGGGGCCGGTCTATCTCGGCTACCGGCTCGGCCACATCAAGGGGCAGACGCCGGTCTTCAGATCGATTGTCTATAACAAGGCGGCGATGGCGTTGCACATGCTCCGGCGCCTGATCGGCGACGACGCCTTCTTCAACGGGGTGCGGGACTTCTACGACGCGTGGGAGTTCCGGAAGGCCGGCACCGGCGACTTCCAGGCGGTCATGGAAAAAGTGAGCGGGCGGCCGCTGGGCCGGTTTTTCGACGCCTGGATCTTCGGCGAGACGATTCCGCGGGTCCGGTTCGGGCACCGCGTAGAAAAGAATGACGCCATCGTCCGCTTCGAGCAACAGGGGGAACCAGTGGACATTCCCATTACTGTCAGGCTCACATACGCATCAGGTGATATCGAGGACGTCGTCGTCCCTGTCGTAGACAAGGTGACCGAACAGCGCATCCCGCTCAAAAGATCTCTGCGATCGATAGAGGCCAACGCCGACCACGCCGCCCTGGCGATCATCGTCAAGTAGAATTATTGGCTATGGAAACGGTGTCGCTGACCATCGATGGGCGCCAGGTCACGGTCGAGAAGGGACGGACAGTTCTGCAGGCCGCCATCGAATGCGGAGTCAAGGTTCCCTACTACTGCTACCACCCGGGGATCAGCATCGACGGCTCCTGCCGCGTCTGCATCGTCAAGATCGAAAAGATGCCCAAGCTGC
>JACDCA010000341.1 GCA_013694635.1 Acidobacteriota bacterium
ATCCTGGAACGAGGTGACCCCCTTCGACAGCACTTCCTGCGTCGCAAGTTCGAGGATCCTCTGCTCGCGGTCCGCGGCCTCCGCCTCACTCAACGCGGGCGCGCCGCGTCCCCGGCGCACGAGACCGGACGCGCGCTCGCGCAGCAGGCCCGTCAGATTTCCCTTCGCGTCGCGAATCAGGTCTCCCCCTTCAGGATCCCTCGTCGCGCTGGTGATGTCCGACAGATGCATCGCCTTGGCGTTCACGAACGTCGCGTGGCCGCTCGCGTGGGTGAGGACGACAGGGTTGTCGGGCGACACCTTGCTGAGCGCGTCGTGCACGGGGAAACCTTCGACGGCCGCCGAGGGTTTCGTGTCCCACTTCTCCTGGTGCCAGCCGCGGCCGTAGATCCACTCCCCGGGCTTGGCGGTCTTGACGCGCTCGGCGACCATCGCCACGATCTCGTCCCACGTCTTCGCGTGCATCAGCTTGAGACCCAGCTCCGCGGTCCCGATGCCGGTGAAGTGCCCATGCCCTTCGATGAAGCCTGGGATGACGAGCTGCCCCTGGACGTCGATCACCTGCGTCTTAGCACCCACATGCTTCCTGATATCCGCGCTGCTGCCAACCGCGAGGATCCGGCTGCCGCGGATTGCGATGGCCTGAGCGTCCGGCGCACCTTCCTCGACGGTGACGACCTTCCCGTTCGTGAGAACGAGCTCAGCCGCTTCGGCGGCCGGCTGCTGGGTGCGCGCCCCAAGGCGGGCCGTCAACGCGAGGCCGGTGATAGCAACTGCAAATACGACGATCGAAATGATGGCGCGCGGCAAGGACATCTCCTTTACGGCTGTGGAAACAACCGGTCGAAGTTACCGGCAAGAATGAGCGCCCGATCCGTTTCCGATACGCCCGCCCCTCCGAGAGCCGCTCGTTGCGCTTCGAAGACTCCCGCCTGCCAGCCGCGCGGGAAGAAGGACGAGTCCGTGCCGAACAGAAGCCGTTCCGCCCCTGCGATGTCGAGTGCCTGCCGGAACACGGCCTCGAGCGTGAGACCGGGATAGTACTTCATCCAGCTGTTCGAGCTGGATGTGTCGAGATGCACGTTCGGGCACTGGGCGGTGGCCATCAGCGCCTCTCTGAAGAAGCCCGCCCCGAAGTGGGGAATCACGACCGGGACCGAGGGATAGGCAGCCGCGAGCGAGGCGACGGCCAGTGGGTCGCCGGATCTCAGGTCAAAAACAGATCGCAGCCCGAGCTTTGCGCGAACCCCTACGGTGAGCACGCCGCAGTGCACGAACACCGCGCCACCATGCGCCGCCGCAGCCTCGAACACCTTCCCCACCCGCTCATCGTCCAGCCGATACCGATGCATCGCCGGGAAGAGGCATGCGCAACGGAGGCGTTGCTCGCCGAATGCACGTGTCAGGCGCTGATCGGCGTCCGCGCCGGTCGGGTTGATCATGAAGAAGCCGACGAAGCGGGAGGGGTGGCGGGCGACGGCAGCCGCCACTGAATCCTCGTCGCCCGGGATGCTCGAGATCAGTGCGGCGCGCGAGACGCCGTGGCGATCGAGCGCCTCGGTCCAGCGGTCCGCGAGCTCCTCAGCGGTCCGGGGCGGCGTCCATTGCAGCCGCTGCGCCACAGCGTCAGCGCGACCTTCCGCCGGAAGGTCGGGCATCCCCTGCGTCAGGAGCTCGAGAAACCGGGAGGAGAAGAAATGGCAGTGCGCGTCGTTGATCGTCAACCCGCGAATTTATACCCCATTCCGTGGATGGTGAGGATGTATTGCGGATGACGCGCGTTCGGTTCGATCTTCTGGCGAAGCCACGCGACGTGGACGTCCACCGTGCGGGTCGAGGGCATGGAATTGTAGCCCCACACTTCGTTGAGGAGCTCCTCGCGCGTCAGCGTCGCCCCGCGATGCTCGATAAAGTACTTGAGCAGCTGGAACTCACGCGCCGAAAGCTCCAGCGGCTCGCCGTCCTTTGTGACCTCGGCCTTTCGGAAGTCGATGCGGACAGTGCCGAACTGATGGCCCTCCGACGGATGCGGCGTGACGGGCGCGCGGCGCAGCTTCGCTTCGATGCGCGCGAGGAGCTCCATCATCTCGAACGGCTTGGTCACGTAATCGTCGGCGCCAAGCTTCAGGCCGACGACCTTGTCCACGACCTGGCTGCGTGCCGTGAGCATGATGACCGGTGTCTCGACGCTGCGACGCCGCAGCTCCTTCAGGACGTCGAAGCCGCCGAGCCGCGGCAGCATGACGTCGAGGAGCACCAGGTCGAACGCCTCGCCTGCGGCGCGTTCGAGGCCGCTTTCGCCATCGGAGGACGTCTCGATGGCGTAGCCCTCCTTCGTCAGCCGGTCCCGCAGCGTCAGCACCAGACCGGGTTCGTCTTCCACCAGAAGGATTCGCTTCAACAGTCTTCGCCCCGTCCGTAGTCCAGCCCTTCAGGGCTGCGTGGAAAAACTGGCGGTGACGTCGGGCGCGGACGCGGTGCGCGTGACCGCTTCGCCGGTCGCGGCGGGCAGATGCACGATGAACTCGCTGCCACTGCCCTCGGTGCTGCGGACGGTGATCCGGCCGCCGTGGGCTTCGACGATCCGCTGGACGAGACTCAGTCCAAGGCCTGCGCCCTGGATCTGCGCGGAGATGGCTTCGGGGGCGCGATAGAACGGCTCGAAAATCCTCGCCTGTTCGGCCGCCGGAATCCCCGGACCGCGGTCGGAGACCGAGACGATGATCTCCCTGCCGGAGGAGCGCGCCTTGACGCCGATCCAGCGTCCCTCGACGCCGTACTTGATCGCGTTCCCCACCAGGTTCTGAAACACGCGGCGAAGTGCCTGTTCGTCGCCGAGTGCCGGGGGCAACCCCTCCGCGACGTCGTACTCGACCTCGATGTGCGCCTCGTCCAGGAACGTGGAGGACGCGCGGACGATTTCCTGCAGCAGCGGGTCGACCGGAACCGGCCGAAGCGCGAAATTGCGCTGGCCTGAATGGATCCCTGCCAGTTCCAGGATCTGTTCCACCATCTCCGTCAAACGCCGGCCTTGCCCTCGAACGAGCTCGCCGTACTTCCGCACCTGCGCCTCGTCGTGCACCACGCCTTCCGCAAGGTTGTCAGCGGCGGATCGGATCACCGCCAGGGGCGTCCGCAGTTCGTGTGAGACGGCGGCGACAAACTCCATCTGCTGCCGTGCGAGCTCCTGGGCGCGCCGCGTGGTGATGACGAGAAAGCCAACGCTGATGCCGAGGAGCGCCAGGACGCTGGAGCTGACCATCAGATTCCGCCGTCGCGCGGAATTGACGGCCGCTTCGAGCGAGCCGGACGGATGCTTGACTACCAGGCGCCATCGCGGGCCCCCGCCTGCCGTGGTTGCACTTCGTGACCAGGTCGTCCCGCCTCCCCCGGAGACAAGCGGCTTCCCCTCTGCGTGGAGACCCTGCTGCACCATGATCGACACGGGAGCGCCGTCGCGCGGCACGACGTGCGTGAACGACTCGCTTCGCGTCTGCGCGGTTGCGGCCCCCGCCCTGGCGCCGACGGTCGCCGTAAACCTCCGCACTTCCGTCGCCAGCGATGAGAACTCCTGCAGCTTGACCTGGAAGAGGTCCGCTGATGCGTCCGCAGGGCCGACGGCGTCGGGTACGAACGCCCCATTCGACTTGTAGACAACCTGCTGACCTGCCTTGCTCACGACGGCGACCTGATACTCCGGGGCGGAGCTCGTGGCACGGAACTGCTGCTGCGCGATCGACGGCAGCAGTTCGCTGGCGATGTATTCGCGGTCGAGAACCAGGATCGTGAATGTCGTCGCGTGAAGCATCCTGAAGTTCTGCGGTTGCGGTCCCTGGATGGTGAGCCGTTCGTTCAACAGCATCACCGGCGCGGGGATCACCAACGCGGGTATCTCGTCCCACGCGGCCGGAGGGATGGTGCGGATCACGACCGTCTCGCGTGATGGCGCGCCCGGCCGCTGTGCGAGCGCCTCCCTTATCCGGCGCAACGACTCGGGCCACTCCGCCGGCTCGACGAAACGCGTCGCCGGATTGAATCGCTGCAGCGGCTGATCGATCCCGTCATCGGTGCGGGACGCGATGTAGATCTCCTTGATCAACCGCGGATAGCGCGACGTCGCGACCCAGCGCTCGTGCCTCAACGCCATTCGCGCCGCCTCGTTGCCAGCATCGTGAGCGGGCTCGAGCTGGTAAGTCAGGTAAGCGCGCGTGAGCTCGCGATCGAACTCCTGCGCGAAGGCCACCGCGTGCGCGCCGAGAGTGGCGGTCATGCGCTCGCGTTCGGCGTCGCTGATCCGGCCCAGCCACCGATATTGCAGCGTCGCGAGCACCGCGATCAACGCGAGCAGAGCGGCCGCCACGACGAACATCGGCAGCCTGAAACGGGGCCTCATGGGCCGAGTCTAGCACGCAGGATCGGGGCGAAAAGCGCAGCTCCTGCAAGGTTTTACGTGCTTAACAAACTCTTAGCGGTGCCTTAACGACTCGCGTCACCCGGAAGGCCATCATGGTTCGTCTCATTCCACGGACAGGCTGTGAAAAGCCAAACGACTAAGAGGTAGGTAATGCGAAATCAGATCATTGGATTCGGCGTGGCGTTCGTGATCGCCGCTGCCGTGCCGGCGCCAGCGCAGGATGCGAAGGCCACAGAGATTCTCGCGGCGGCGCGGAAGGCGATCGGCGACAACAAGCTCGACGCGCTCAAGGCGCTCTCGGTGCAGGCATCCATCCAGCGCAACATGGCCAACATGCAGATGCAGACCGAGAGCGAAATACTGCTCGAGTTCCCGGACAGGTATTTGAAGTCGGACGTCTCCAGCGGACCGATGACCATGACGATGTCGACCGGCTTCAACGGCGACACAGCAATCCTGCCAGCAGGAGCGTCGGCCATGCCGGGTGGCGGAATGATGATTCGCATGGGCAGCGGCGGGGGCGCGATGCCCGACCCGCACGCCGCCGCTGAGAAGCCCACGCCCGAGCAGCAGGAACAGATGAACCGCGCGGTGGTGCGCAACGCTCGCCACGACATCTCGCGGCTGATGCTCGGCTGGCAGGCAACGGCTCACCCGTCACTCAAGGCGCAGTACACCTACGCCGGCGAGGCGGAATCTCCTGACGGCAAGGCATACGTCATCGACGTGAAAGACGATGACGGGTTTGCCGCGCGGCTCTTCATCGATCAGAACAGCAAGCTGCCGTTGATGCTCACCTACAAGGGACGGGTGGGCCGAATGGTCACGAGCACGACCCGTCCGGGGGGGAGCGCCCCCGCGGCGGACGTCAAGGCAGCGGCTGCGTCCCCGGCGCAACCACCGCCGCTCGTCGACTTCTCTCTTTTCTTCGAAGACTGGCGCGAAGTTGACGGCATCAACTTCCCGCACGTCATCCGCCGCGCGTCGGAAGGCGCAACCAACGAGGAGTGGAAGATCAACAAGGTGAAGGTCAACCCCAAGCTCGACGCGAAGAAATTCGCCGTCGAGACCCGCTGACCGGAAGGATATTCAAGGTGCTTCGCAAACTGATTTGCATCTGCGCCACCGCGGGCTGGATCTCCGCGGCAGGCGCCTCGACAGTCTGGGCTCAACGGAACGACGGCTCCCTTCGCGTCGTCGTCAAGGACCCGAGCGGAGCCGTGGTGCCTGGCGCGCTCGTCCAGGTCAAGGGAGCGGAAGACCGCACCGCCGCCGTCACGCGGACGGATATTGCATCCGACGGCCAGGGCGTCGCAACAGCGACCGGGCTCACGCCGGGTCGCTATGCCCTCGACGTGAGCTTTCCGGGCTTCGAGAGGCTGTCGGTTCCGGACGTCCGCGTGCGCGCCGGAGAGAACCGGCGCGACGCGG
>JACDCA010000349.1 GCA_013694635.1 Acidobacteriota bacterium
GTCTAGAACAGCCCGGGATCAACCCTCCAGCGCACCCTGGACTGGTACGACCGGTATTCCGGATCGAGCGCGAGCGTCGATTCCTCGCAGACCGCCCGCGCAAGCAGGGCGGCGTCGGCGACGAGCAGCGTGGTCAGGTTGAACAACGACGGGCTTGCGATCAGGAACGCCGCGTGGGTCAACAGGTAACCCATGTAGATCGGGTGCCGCACGATGCGATAGATGCCGCTCGACACGACGCCACGGTTCGCCGGAAGCACCGCGAAGCTCCGGCCCAGCGTGGCCTTGCCGGCGATCACTATCGATAGGCCCGCGATCGACATCAGCACGGTGATGAGCTCGGGTGCCAGCGCCGCGGCGGCGCCGGGCATGAGCAGCGGCGGCCCCATTATCGAAATAAGCGTCAGGAGCCTGGCCTTCATGCTGCGGTCGATCGTCACGGCCGCGCGGCGCACGAGCGTCAGGACCACCACGATCGTCTCGCTCAGCAGCAGGAACAGGCCCGTCACGCGTCCTGTTTCCATGAAGTCGAATCCAAACCGAACCGCCATCATCGAAAACAGCACGATGATCCCGGCGCGAGCGGCGAGATCGCCGAGCAGGCGGGTCTGTGCCGGCCAGTCGAGCGACCGGCCGTTCAGCGGCAGGTTCCGGGCAATCGCCAACGCCCTCATCCCTCGACTCCTTGCGATTCGGATTCTTCGAGAAAGTAGCTGCTGCACGCGGCGTCCAGCAGTTCGCGCGAGATGACCGGCTCTTTCTTCTGGTAACGGCAGATGTCGACCACCTGCTCGACGAGATCGCGCGGGTGGCAGGCGCGCATCTGGAGTTTGCGCGGACGGTAATAGCTGCGTTCGAGGTACTCCACCATCACCGGGTCGAACCGGAGCCCGCGCCTCTTGCAGTTCAGCTCGAAGATCTTGCAGTACTCCTCCGTCGTCGGGTTCTTGGCCAGGATCTTGTACGGGATCCGGCGGAGGAACGCTTCGTCGGCGAGCGACTCCGGCTTCAGGTTGGTCGCAAAGATGATGAAGACGTTGAACGGGATCTCGAACTTCCGCCCCGTGTGCAGCGTCATGAAGTCGACGCGGCTCTCGAGCGGCACGATCCAGCGGTTCAGCAGGTCCCGTGGCGGGATGCGCTGGCGGCCGAAGTCGTCGACGACGAACACGCCGCCATTGGCCTTCATCTGGATCGGTGCTTCGTAGAACTTCGAGATCGTGTTGAACGAGAGGTCCAGCATCTCGAGCGTCAGTTCGCCGCCGACGACGACCACCGGACGGCGGATCCGCTCCCAGCGCTGGTCGAGCGTGGCGTTGGCGATGACGCTGACCGTCTCATCGGCGACGCTGGTGCGGCGATGGTTGACCGGATCGAACATCGTGATGATCTGGCCGTCGACGTCGAGTGCATGCGGCACGTACATGTCGGCACCGAGTGCCTTGCCGATGCCCTCGGCGACGACGGTCTTGCCGTTCCCTGGTGCGCCATAGAGGAACAGCGACTTGCCTGCGTTCACCGACGGACCGAGCTGGTCGAGCATCCCCTTGCTGACGACGAGGTGGCCAAACCCGGTCTCGAGCGTGTCACGGTCGACGGGGAGCCGGGCCGCCATGCAGGCCCGCACGTACTCGTTGTACTGATCGAGCGGCACGGGCGCCGGGCCGACGTACCGGCACAGGTCCATGAACTGCTGCCCGCGGTCGCGCCCGAGGTCGGTCAGCACGTAGCGGTAGCCGGCGCTGCCGACCCCGGTCATGCCGCGGACTTCGAGCAGCTTCTCGATGCGCGCGTGCTGGATCATCGCGTCGAGCAGCGAGTACGGCAGGCGCAGGCGCTCGGCCAGCACGCTGCCGGTGGCCTCGCCATTCAGCAATGTTTTCAGCAGCAGCTGCGAGAGCGTGTCGGGATGCAATCCCGTTTCGCTGATCGTCGCGGGCGGAGCTCCCGGAGTCGGCTCGCTGGAGCCCGCTCCGGTCGGCATGCGGATGATGTTGGCGAGTGACATGTTATTTATCCATCTGCTCGATCATCGGGAACAGCACCGTGACGAACTTGATCGCCGCGGGTCCGATGGTCACGACCCAGATTGCCGGGAAGATACAGAACACGAGCGGGAACACCATCTTGACGCCAGTCTTCGCCGCGGCTTCTTCGGCGCGCTGTCGCCGTTTCGTGCGCAGCGTCTCGGAGGCCACGCGGAGCGACTGCGCGACGCTGGTCCCGAACTTGTCCGTCTGGATCAGCATCGTGACGAGCGCGCTCAGATCGGGCACGCCCGTGCGATCCGCCAGGTTGCGCAGCGCCTCGGCGCGGGCCTTGCCAGCGCGGAGCTCGAGGTTGATCATATTCAGTTCTTCCGCGAGCTCCGGATACGCGAATTTCAACTCGGAGGCGACTCGCATCAGCGCCTGGTCGTGCCCGAGAC
>JACDCA010000362.1 GCA_013694635.1 Acidobacteriota bacterium
CCGTGCATGTGGCGGCCACTCGAACGGCGTGCCACTGAGTGCCCCACCAGGGCGGATTCGCCGGCGCCGTGTAGCCCGGATCGCCAAGCTGCACCGCGTTGAGCGGGCAGGTGGTGCCATCGCAGAAGCTGATTCCCACGGTTCGCAACGTCGGATTGGCCGGCAAATCCAGGCGCCAGTCGCCCCAGGTGATGCCGTTGTAGCCATTGGCCAACAGAACCGAGAGGACTCCGCCGACACCGTTCTGGTACGCGCCTCCGCCATCGCTTTGGACGCTGTAGGACTGGGCGGCATCGTAATCAGCCAGAGAAGTCGTCACCGGTACATTGCTGGCTGGCTTTGCGGCCTTGACTGCGGCCATCCCGAAAGCCAGAGACGCGGTCGTGAGAAGAATGAGCAGTTTGGTCGTACGCATGGCGCGAGGCTCCTTTGTGCCGGTTGGTTTTCCGTCGCGTGGACGGGTCTCGCCTACCTGAAATCCCGATCGGCCTCGTTTTGCACAGGTGCGCATCCGAGCTACCATGACGGCCTCCCAGATGCCCACTGAATGGTCGACTCGACCCTGACCCTGCTCGCGCGAGCGCAGGCCGGCGATGCCGAGGCGCTCAATGCGCTCATCGCCCGCTTTCTGCCGCGTCTGCGGCGATGGGCCACCGGCCGACTGCCGGGATGGGCGCGCGATCTGGCCGATACTCACGACCTTGTGCAGGAAACGGTCGTTCAGGCATTTAAGAAGATCGAGAAGTTCGAAGTCCGCGGCGAGGGCGCGCTGCAGGCCTACCTGCGGCAGGTGCTGTTGAACCGGATTCGACAGGAGATCCGCCGGGCCGGCCGGCGGCCCGAGACCGGATCGCTCGACAGTCAGATGGGCGATGCGGGGCCGTCGCCGCTCGAGGCCGCCGTCGGACGCGAGGCGCTGGAGCGCTACGAGACGGCGCTGGCCCGGCTTCGCCCGCAGGATCGAGAGGCGATCGTGGGACACGTGGAGTTGGGCCTGACGAACGAAGAGCTCGCCGACGCGCTCGGCAAGCCTTCGGCGAACGCGGCGCGCATGGCCGTCGAGCGGGCGCTGTACCGTCTTGCCAAGGAAATGAACACCGCATCCCGGCCTGTCCGGGCATGACGAACGTGCCGCCCGATCCAAGTCTTCTTGGCATCCTGCGCGCGCTCGCCGACCACGAGAGCGTGGACTGGGACAGCCTTGAATCCAGTCATGACGAGCCGAGCTTCCGGGTCATCGCGCGCGAGCTGCACGTCGTCAATCAAATCTCCACGTTTCATCGCACGCTCCAGGAATCTCCGGATCCGGCGGCCGCATCCTCCCTGGCGAGCTTGTCGCGCGGCACCGATTTGGAGCGGCCCCGGATCGAGTCCGCTCTCGATCGGCCTCCGAGTTGGGGCCCTCTCACGCTTCTGGAACATGTCGGCCGGGGATCGTTTGCGGACGTCTTCCGCGCGTGGGACACGCGCCTCGATCGCGAGGTCGCGCTCAAGCTGTTGCCCGATCGCGAAGCGTCGGCGGCTGGCCAGGGCTCTTCCCCGATCGGGGAAGCGCGCCTCCTGGCGAAGGTGCGCCACCCGAACGTCGTCACCGTCCATGGGGCCGAGCGGCTCGACGGACACGTTGGCATCTGGACCGAGTTCATCCACGGCCACACGCTCGCGCATCTCGTGCGTCAGCAGGGTCCGTTCAGCGCTGATGAGGCGAGTGCCATCGGCATCGATCTCTGCCGGGCGCTCGCCGCGGTGCACCAGGCCGGCCTGCTGCATCGCGACATCAAAGCGCAGAACGTGATGCGCGAGGAGGGCGGCCGTATCGTCCTCATGGACCTCGGCGCCGGCAAAGAACGGATGTCCGCGGCGATGGCGCCGGGCGGAGACTTGACGGGGACACCGCTCTACCTCGCGCCGGAAACCTGGCACGGGGGTGAAGCGACACCGCAGACGGAGATCTACAGCCTTGGCGTGCTGCTGTACCACCTGGTCACCGCAGCGTATCCGGTGAGTGGCTCGACACTACACGAGGTGCGCGAGGCACACCGAGCAGGACGACGGACGCGGCTTCGCGACGCACGCCCGGATTTGCCCCACTCCTTCATCGACGCGGTCGAGCGCGCGCTCGCGCCGGATCCATCAACGCGGTACGAGAGTGCGGGCGCCTTCGAAGCGGCGCTGAAGCAGGCGCACAGCGCGTTGGCGATCGTCCCGGTCGCGACCAGCGCACGCGCGGTCCCGCCGCAGCGGCCGGCGGCCAACATCGGTCTTCGACAGGGCGCTCTCTGGCTCGCGGCCTTCGTTGTAATCTTCGCCGGTGCATTGCTCCTCGATGTCGGCGGCGCGCGAAGCCGCTGGCGGACGCCTGAACCCCCTGGCGCCGCGCCCACGCGGACCGCACCCCCGTCAATCGCTGAACCCGGCGCACAGCCAACGGAGCGTAGGATCCGTGTCCCGCAGCGATGGATGGGCCGCCCGTCTCGCGACGCGCGCTACTTTCCGTACGTCGACGCGAACGGCGACCTGCAGGTTTGGGAATTGACGGGAGGCCGCGCGCGTCGCGCGATCGAAAAGGATGCGGGCGACACCCTCGTGTCCCCGGTCATGTCGCCACGCGGCACTCGCGTCGCCTACGCGCTGTCGACCGCTGCCGGAGGATGGGAGTTGCGCCTCGTGAACGCCGACGGCACGTGGCCGAATGTCATCGTCCCGCGCCAGACCGCCTACAAGCCGGTTCCGCTCGATTGGTCGCGCGACGAGCAGAACATCCTGTGCCGTCTCGATCAACAGGACGGAACCGCCGACCTCGTGCTCGTGCCGGCGAGCGGCGGCCCGCCCCGTCTCCTCCAC
>JACDCA010000387.1 GCA_013694635.1 Acidobacteriota bacterium
GATGTCCCCGGAGGATCGCGCCGTCGTCGTCGAGGACGTCATCACCACCGGCGGTTCGACGCGCGAGACGATGGACGTCGCCGTCGCGGCGGGCGCGGCCGTGGTCGCCGCCGCGTCCATCATCGACCGCGGCACACAGCCGGCACGTTTGGACGTTCCCCTCTTCTCGCTGGTGAGGCTCGACGTGCCGGTCTACGAACCCGACAAGTGCCCGATGTGCGCCAGGGGAGAGCCGGTAGTCAAGCCGGGTTCTCGCACGTAGCCCGTGAGCACGTCGGAGGTGAGCCCGTCGCAGGTTGCACATCGCACGTTGCCCGTCGCACGTCGCACGTTGAAACTCACCATCGCCTACGACGGCACCCCGTTCGTGGGCTGGCAGCGGCAGGCACGGGGTGCGTCCATCCAGGGGCTCATCGAAGATGCGCTGCGGCCGATCGAAGGCGGCCCCGTCGCCGTGCACGGCGCTGGCCGCACTGATGCCGGGGTCCACGCGCTCGGACAGGTTGCGAGTTTCAATTTCACCGCCTCGATCGAGCCGGCCCGCCTCAGGCGGGCGTTGAACACCATCCTCCCGTTCGAGGTCCGCGTTCTCGACGCCGAGGAGATGCCCGGCGACTTTCATGCGCGGTTCAGTGCGAAAGGGAAGGTCTACGAGTACCGCATTGACGATGCGTCGATCGCCTCTCCCTTCCTCCGCCGTTACACCTGGCACGTCACTCCAGCGCTCGATGTCGACGCGATGGAAGTCGCGGCCGGCGCGTTGCGCGGCACCCATGATTTCGCCGCTTTCCAAGGCAGCCGGACGAATGTCCATTCGACCGAGCGGACGATTCATCGGCTCGAGTGGTCAAGGGGTCCGGGGCCCCGCGACCCTCTGGTCATGGAGGTCGAGGGCAACGGTTTTCTCCGCCACATGGTGCGCAACATCGCCGGCACCCTTGTCGGCATCGGTCACGGGAAGTGGCCTCCCGGCGAAATCGACCGCATCCTCGCGTCACGAGAGCGCGCCAAGGCAGGCGCCACCGCCCCCCCACAAGGTCTCTTTCTGAAGCGCGTACTGTATTAGAATCAGGAACTTACGCATGGCGCTGGAAGATCTGCTCGCGGTGGTTCCCGCTGGATCGGCGGAAGAAGGGCTCGCTCGGCACGTGGACTTCGACCGGCTTCCACAGCACATCGCCGTGATCATGGACGGCAACGGCCGGTGGGCCGCGCAGCGCCATCTGCCTCGCGTCGAGGGGCATCGCGCCGGGATCGAGTCGGTCCGCGACGTGGTCGAAGGGTCGGCCAGACTCGGCATCCGTGTCCTGACGCTGTATGCCTTTTCCGTCGAGAACTGGAAGCGCCCTGCGTCAGAAGTCTCCACGCTGATGATGCTGCTCAAGCGGTACCTGCGGCTGGAGCTGAACACACTTCTGCGCAACAACATCAGGTTCAAGGTGATCGGACGCTCCGACGAACTCGCACGCGACGTTCAGGATGAACTACGCGCGGCTGAAGACAAGACCGCTGTCAACAGAGGCATGCAGTTCAACATCGCGCTCAACTACGGCGGGCGCGCCGAGATCATCGAGGCCGCTAAACGGATGCTGATCGCCCGCGTCGATCCCGACACGCTCGACGAAGCGCGATTCAGCGGCTTTCTCTACACCGCCGGCCAGCCGGATCCGGACCTGCTGATCCGCACCAGCGGCGAAATGCGCATCAGCAACTTTCTCCTGTGGCAGATCGCATACGCCGAGATCTGGGTGACTGACACACTCTGGCCGGACTTCCGCAAGCGCAACCTCCTCGAGGCGATCCTTGCCTACCAGAAGCGTGACCGTCGCTACGGAGGCATCACACAACCGGTGGTTGCCGGCCGCTGATGGCGCGCGTTCTCAGCGCGCTCGTCCTGCTCCCCGTCGTCATCGGCATCGTCTGGTTCCTTCCGCCGGTTGCAACGCTGGTGCTTGCTGCGGGCGCTGCGCTGCTTGCCTTCCTCGAGTACGCCGCCATCGTCAGGGCTAACGATGTGCACGTGCCTCGGCTGATCACGGGGATCACCGTGCTGGCCGCATGCCTCGCAGTCGGAACCTCGATGATCGCCCTCGAGCTCCTGCTGATGAGCGTCGTCATCGCGCTCGGGGCGCTGGCGGTGGCGTCAGGCACGCCGCGGCCTCGGGTGCTGCACGATGCCGCCGCGTCGGTGCTGGCAGTCGTCTACATCGGCCTGCCGCTCGGCGCGCTCGCCGCGGTCCGCGCCCTGGCCGGGCGCGAAGCGATCCTGCTGCTGATGATCACGATCGTTGTCAGTGATTCGGCGCAGTACTACTGCGGACGCGCTTTCGGGCGGCGTCCGCTGTCGCCGACGATCAGCCCGAAGAAGACGGTGGAGGGAGCCATCGGCGGGCTGGTCTTTGGGACGGCGGCGATGAGCGTGGGCGGTCGATGGGTGTTTGCCGACGCCGACCTGCTGCTGCTGGCACTCGTCAGTGCTGCGGTTGCGGCACTCGGCATCGTCGGCGATCTGTTCGAGTCGCTTCTCAAGCGGAGCGCTGGCGTCAAGGATTCGTCCCACATCATCCCGGGGCACGGAGGCGTGCTCGACCGGATCGACAGCTGGCTGTTTGCGGCGCCGATCTATTACGCGTTCGTGCGGTACCTCCGTCTCTGATGAAAAACATCGCCATCGTCGGTTCGACCGGATCCATTGGCCAGAGTGCGCTGTCGGTGGTGGACGCGCATCCCGACCGGCTGCGCGTCGTGGCGCTTGCGGCCGGTGAGAATAGCGGCCGGTTCGTCGACCAGGTTGCCGCAACCGGGGCCGAAGTCATCGCCATGGCATCGGAGCCAGCGCTGGCGGAGGCCCTGGGCGAGCTGAGACGCCGCGGCGCGTCACCCGTCGTGCGCGCGGCCAGCGGTCGCGACGGGCTGACAGCGGTCGCAACACACCCGGAGGCGGACCTGGTGCTGTTCGCATCCGCCGGCACGGCGGCGCTCGACGCGGTACTGGCGGCGATCGAGGCGGGCAAGACGATCGCGCTTGCCAACAAGGAAGTCCTCGTGATGGCCGGTGCGTTGGTCATGAAAGCCGCGCGTGAGCGTGGCGTCGCCGTCCTGCCGGTCGACAGCGAGCACAACGCGATCCATCAGTGCCTGCACGGCAGGGACACGTCCGACGTGCGCCGACTGATCCTCACGGCATCCGGCGGTCCCTTCCGCGGACGCCCGGATCTCGCGGGGGTCACGCCAGCGGATGCGTTGCGTCATCCGACGTGGCGGATGGGGCCGAAGGTCACGATTGACTCCGCCACGCTGATGAACAAGGGACTCGAAGTGATCGAAGCGCGGTGGCTCTTCGATGTGCGGCGCGAGCAGATTGCGGTGGTAGTTCACCCGCAATCGGTGGTGCATTCCATGGTCGAGTTCGTGGACGGCTCGATCATCGCGCAACTCGGCATCACAGACATGCGCCTGCCGATCCAGTACGCCTTCTCTTACCCCGAACGCTGGGTATCCCCGTTGCCTCCGCTGGACCTGACCCGGCACAGCCGGCTGGATTTCGAGCCGCCTGACACCGCGCGCTTCCCATGTCTCGACCTGGCGTTTCGCGCCCTCGAGGGAGACCCAGGGCTGCCGATCGTCCTGAACGCTGCCAACGAAGTGGCAGTGGCGGCCTTCCTCGACCAGCTGATCCCGTTCTCGGCGATAGGGGAGTTGATTCGACGCGCCATGGACCACTACGAAACGGACGGTGTTCGACCGGTCGAGTCGCTTGCCGATGTGCGCACAATCGACGAGTGGGCGCGCACCTACACCGGGCACGAGACCCGCAAGGTACAATCGAACGTCTAACCTTCGACAGGTTTGTAATTACAAAAAACCCTGACAATTCGATAGGATCCTGCTGTTGACCACAATCCTCTCTTTCACTTTTGTACTCGGCGTACTGATTTTCGTACACGAGCTGGGTCACTTCCTGATGGCCCGCCGGATCGGTGTCAGGGTCCTGACGTTTTCGCTGGGGTTCGGCCCGAAGCTGTTGAAGTTCACCCGTGGAGACACGGAGTACTGCATCAGTGCCATCCCGCTCGGTGGCTACGTGAAGATGGCCGGCGAGAACCCGGACGACGCGCGCACAGGCGCCCCCGACGAGTTTCTCTCCAAGACCAAATGGCAGCGCTTCCAGGTGCTCGTCATGGGCCCGGTAATGAACCTCGCGCTCGCCCTCGTGGTGATGGCCGTGGTGCTCTACCAGGGGGCCCATGTTCCGTTGTTCGAGGATCAGCCTGTAGTCGTCGGCGTCGTCGTTCCGGGTTCGGCCGGGGAGGACGCCGGCATCCGCCCGGGAGATCGCCTCATCTCGATTGCCGGTGACGATCTCGACAGCTGGAAAGACTTCCCGATGGTCGTCGGCACGCGAGCCAATCGGAATGTGCCGGTCATCCTCGTGCGCGATGGAAAGACGATCGAAACCAGGATTACCCCCAAGAGCCGCGGCAAGTTCGAGATCGGCGACGTCGGGCTGCTCCCGGTCATGGAACCACAGGTCGCCGCCCTTACCGAGGGTGAGCCTGCGATCGAGTCCGGCCTTCAGGTAGGCGACGTCATCCTCGCTGCCGGAGCAGAGCGGAACGTCCCGTACGATCGGCTGGTCGACATCATCCGCGCGCACGACTCGCGTCCGCTGCCGCTGGAGGTCCGCCGCAACGGCCAGCCGCTGACTGTTACCGTGACGCCGCGCAAGAATGGCGAGCACGCCCGCATTGGCGCCCAGTTCAGCGCGTTCGAGCGCCGCTTGGTCAACCCCGGTCCACTTCAAGCGCTTCAGTTGAGCGCGAAGCAGAACTGGGAATGGACCGCGATGATCATCAAGACCCTCGGAGGGCTCTTCATCGGAGAGACTCCGGTCAAACAGCTGATGGGGCCTGTCGGCATCGCGGAGATGTCTGGCAATGCGGCCGCTGAAGGCTGGATCCAGCTCTTTTCACTGATGGCGATGATCAGCCTGAATCTCGGCCTGCTGAACCTGATGCCCGTCCCGGTGCTCGACGGCGGACACATTGCGATCCTCGCGCTCGAAGGGCTGTCGCGCCGCGACTTCTCCATGAAGGTGAAGGAGAAGATGCTCCTCGCCGGCTTCGTCCTGCTCGTGATGCTGATGGTCACCGTGATCTACAACGACCTCGCGCGGGTGGAGTGGATCGGCAGACTGATGCCGTGGCGGTAAGCAGCGCTTCGCGCGCGCCCGGGTCTCGGGGCTGGGAACTCGGGGACTCAAGGACATCTTTCCCTGCGCCCGATGGCCGCCCTCGACGCGGGCCAGGCCGCCGGCGGCGACACGCGACGGTGTCGTTGTTCAACCAGACGCCGCAGCCCTGCCGCCATCGTCGGTGACCCACCGCCATCGAGGTTCAGGGCCGAACGCAGTCCGAGTCGTCGCGAGAGGCGCTGCAGCTCGGCGAACGACATGCCGAGGCCGAGGCTGAGCGCAGGGTTGCGGCCGTCGATCGTGACCAGCCAGATCGCCTCCTGCGCGTCGACGCCGATCAGCGTTCGGGGGTGTCGCGTGGTCGAAGGATGCGGAGAGCTGTTCGTCGTTCCACTCCGGCAGCTCGCGGCCGTCGAGCATCAGCTGCCCCGCGCGGCCAACCGCGTGCGGCGTCCGCGACCATTCCTGGGCTGATGATCCCAGCGGCGTCTTGTACTTCGGGCGATTTCGGGCGGGTCGCGACGGTGACTCGATCGAAGAGAAGTCTCGTGACGCCACGCTTCTCGATGATGGCGACCGCGCCGCGCGGACGGCTGGAGCCGCTGACAACCTGACCGCCAATCTTCAGGAAGGCCGTGGGCCGATCTCGAGCGAGAAGCACCCGGCGTTCACCGCGGCAATCGTTCCGGGTCGCCGCGCCGAGAT
>JACDCA010000390.1 GCA_013694635.1 Acidobacteriota bacterium
CGTGGCGTGCGTCGGTCAATGCCCGCGCAACACCGCGGCGGAGCGAATCGTGATCGTCGGCTACCAGAATCCTGCCCATGTACCCTCATTCCAGACCGGCTGAAGCCGGCTTACGCGTTTATCCGAAGAGCTTGTAATTTCCGTTTACCGGTACCGTCACGACGAATCTCGTGCCGGTGTCAGGCCCGACGGTGACGTCGATTCGGCCATCGTGCGCGTCGACGATCTTGCGGACGATCGCCAGCCCGAGCCCCGTGCCCTGCGGCTTCGTGGTGAAGAACGGGCTGAAGACCCGGTCGATCAGGTCCGGTGGAATCCCCGGGCCGTTGTCGACCACCTCGATCTCGAGCATCGCCACCGATTTGCCCTCGGCCGGGGCGCCCACGTCTTCTTCCACGGCGCGCTGGGTGGCCGAGATGCGCACGGATCCTTCACCGCCGAGCGCCTCGAACGCATTCGCCAGCAGATTCGCGAAGAGCTGCCGCAGCTGATGTTTGTCCCCCTCGATCGGCGGCAAACTTTCGGGGACATCCACCGAAAGCTTGATGCCGCGACGCGGCACCTGGCTGTCGGCTGTCGTGATCGCGTCCCGCACGACGTCCGGCAGCGCGACCGGCTCGACCTGCAGACGGATCGGCCGAACGAAATCTAGGACCTCGATGACGATGGAGTTCGCCATCTTGGCTTCCTTGATGATGTCTTTGAGAATCGACTGCGCATCCTCATTGTCGGACAGCTGCCGTTTCAGCAGACCCGCCATCACTTCGATGCCCGCGAGTGGATTCTTGACTTCGTGCGCGATCGCCGCCGCCATCTCTCCTAGCGCGGCGAGCCGGTCGCGCAGCCGTTCACGCTCCTCCAGCTGCTCGACGCGCGTGAGGTCCTTGAAGAACAGCGTCACTCCGGTTACGTGCCCCTGCGGGTCCTTCACCTGCGACACCGTGTAGCCGATCACCTTGCCGGTCCGCTTGAGCCGCAACTCCGCGCGGTTGGGGAGGTGCGACATCTCGAAGCCGCCGGCGACGATGCGCGCCACATCCGGGATGTCGCGGAGCACGTCGGAGAAATGGCGTCCGATGTCGTCCGGGGTCGGCTGGAGACCAAAAGTCCGGTACGCGACCTCGTTCATGACGGCAATCCGGCCGTCACGCGTGACTGCCAGGAGCCCGTTCTGGAGGTTCCAGACGAGGTCCCTGTAAAAGCTCTCGGTCGCGGCGCGTCTATCGGACGCTGCCGGCCGTTTACGGGGTCGAGTGGCCGTCATTGACTCCATTTATGTTATTGTTCGAACGCAATCTGAGGGGCAAAGGGTGTGCCCCAGGCGGAAAACACAATCTGAAGGTTTAACAGAGCTTTTCGGGGACGAAGGGGCTGGAATCGGGGGGCCTGGAGCGACGACAGTTACGAAAGCGGTCGTCAATTACAAAACTGTATCATTCTTCCTGCAGAGTTTCCCACTGGCCCATGAGGTCTCCGACTTCCCACATGAGGGCCTGGTGGCGGTCGATGACTGGCTTGGAGGCTTCCCGGTCATCGTAAAAACCGGGGGTCGACATCGCCGCTTCGATTTCCTTGACCTCGCGCTCGCGTTCGGCGATCCGGGCCTCGAGCTCATCAATGCGCCGCTTCCGAGCTCCTTCGTTCTTTCGGGTCCGTCGTGTCTCGGCGTCCTGACGCTTCTTGTCGTCGTACGACACTTTAGGCGCCGGTGGCGCGGGTTCCGCCGCGACGGATTTGGACGTCCGAGCTGTTCCCTGCGAACCAGGAGCCGGAAGCTTTGAGCCGGGCGCTGGTAGCCGGTCGCTGGACCCAGGGACCTGGGATCTGGACGCTGGAAGCTGAGAGCTGGAGGCCGGAAGCTCAGAGCTGGCAGCTGCCTGCTGCTTGCGGCTCCACAGGTACTCCTCGTAGTTGCCCGGATAGAGCAGCGCGCCGCCATGGCCGATGTCGATGACTTTCGTCGCGAGCTTGTCGACGAAGTACCGGTCGTGCGACACGAATATCAGCGTCCCGTCGAAATCCTCCAGCGCATCGAGCAGGACGTCTTTCGAATCCAGGTCGAGATGGTTGGTGGGTTCGTCGAGCAGCAGCGTGTTCGATGGGCGGAGCAGCATGCGCGCCACGGCAAGCCGCGTGCGCTCTCCCCCCGAGAGCACGCGCACGGGCTTCTCGATGTCGTCTCCCGAAAACAGAAAGCCGCCGAGGATATTGCGGATGTTGGGGACCATGTGCAGCGGCGAGTCCCCGGCAAGGGTCTGGTACACCGTCAGCGTCGGGTCGAGCCGCGTGGCTTCGTCCTGCGCGAAGTACTGGATCACGACCTGGTGACCCTCATTGCGCGTCCCCGCGTCCGGGGGCTCGACGCCAGACAACATCCGCATCATCGTGGATTTGCCGGCGCCGTTCGGACCGATGAGCGCGATCCGATCGCCGCGTTGGATGTGGACGCTGACGCGATCGAACACGACGCGTGTGCCGTACGCCTTCCGGACGTTCTTCAGATCGAACACCGTCCGGCCGCTCTTCACACTCGCGGGGAACGTGAAGTGGACGCGCTTTCGCTCGGGGGGAATTTCGATCGGCACGACCTTGTCGCGCATCTTGATGCGGCTCTGGACCTGCGCCGCTTTGGTCGCCTGGTAGCGGAAGCGGTTGATGAACGCCGTCATCCGCTCGAGCTCTTCGTCCTGATCGCGCTTCATCTGCCGCAGGCGCTCCATGCGCGCCTCGCGCTCGACCAGATAGTCGGAGTAGTTCCCGACGTAATCGGTGAGCTTCCGCAGCCCGATGTCGGTGATCCGCGTCGCGACCGCATCGAGGAAGAACCGATCGTGCGACACGAGAATCACCGCGTGCGGGTAATCGGAGAGGTACTCCTCGAGCCAGTTGCGTGCGTCGAGGTCGAGGTGGTTTGTCGGCTCGTCGAGCAGCAGCAGCCCCGGACGTCCGAGCAGCAGCTTCGCCAGCGCGATGCGCATCTGCCATCCGCCGGAAAATGTTTCCGTCGGCTTGTCCACGTCTTCGGGGGTGAATCCGAGGCCGCGGAGCACGGTGGTCACCTTCAGATCGATGCTGTACCCCTCAAGCCTGCGAAAGTCCTCCTGGAGGTCGCTGTACCGCGAGAGCATCGCCTCGTGCTCTGACTCATGGACGGCATCGTCGGCAAGCCGATCCTCGAGCGCGGCGATCTCCGCGCGCATGTCGAGCAGCGGTTTGAACGCGAAGCTGGCTTCTTCGTGAAGCGTGCGTCCGCTGTGGGTGAGACCGTCCTGCGGGAGGTAGCCGACCGTCAGCCCCGCAGGCTTGACGATGATTCCGGAGTCGGGCTCTTCGAAGCCCGCCAGCATCTTGAGCAGCGTGGTTTTACCCGCGCCGTTCGGCCCGCTCAGGCCGACACGCTCTCCGTCGCCGATCTGCCAGCTGACCGAATCGAGCAGAACACGTCCGCCGAAAGACTTGCTGAGAGAAACGAGCTGGATCAACTGACGGGTTCGCCGAGCGCCTTTGCCGCCGCGTTGAGGACGCGCGGCACGCGGAATGGCTTGGTGAGGTAGCCCTGCACGCCGAGCTCGATCGCCTCGATGGCGGTCGCCTCGGTGGAGTAGCCGGTAATGATGATGACCGGAAGGTCGAACTTGAGCCGGCGCGCCTCGCGGATCACGGTGAGGCCGTCCACCCCGGGCATGCGCAGGTCGGTGATGAGGAGGTCGTACGGCGTCACCCGAAGACGGTCGAGGGCGGCGCGTCCGTCTTCTGCCAGATCGACGTCGTAATCGGCGAGCTGCAGCGTCTTCGAGAGCAGATCGCGGATTCCCTCCTCATCGTCCACGACGAGGACCCGCGTGCGTCCGCTCGACACCGGGGTTCGGACTGGCGCCGGCGCGGGCAGCCGCATGGATCCCGGCCGCTGGCTTTCGAGCCACGAGTCGATGTCGGTCTTACGAAAGCGCCACTGGCGTCCAACGCGCACCGCCGGGATCTTGCCGGCTTTGATCAGGCGGTAGACCGTCCGCAGGTTGACCTGGAGGTAGTCGAGTACCTCTTCGGTCGTTAGAAAACCATCGTTCTTCATTCCAGTGGGACTCTACGGCCATTTTACAGCGCAGATTCGTCCCCGCAACTGTTGACGCGCTTGAACTTGCGAAATCGGGGTCAGACCCCTTGAGGGGCCTGACCCCCGGGCGGGAGCTCGATGGTGAAACGGGCGCCTCGGTGCGGCGCTGCGGATGCCTGGATGGTGCCGCCGTGTTCGTGGACGATGCCGTAGACGATCGCCAGCCCGAGCCCCGTGCCCTTGCCGACCTCCTTGGTCGTGAAGAACGGATCGAAAATACGCGGGAGGATGTCAGGAGCGATGCCGGGACCGGTGTCGTCAAGCGTGATGACCACCCGCCGGTTCTGCGCCGCTGGCGTGATGGTCACGCGGCCGGATGTGCCCGCATCGCCGATCGCTTGTTCCGCGTTGATCACGATGTTGAGGAGCGCCTGCTGGAGAAGTTCGGAATCCCCCGCGACGCGCAAGTCGGACGCCGCGTCGTCACCGCGGACGACCTGCACGCCGGATTTCGGCAGGGCCGCCTCGCGGATCGCGATCACCCCCGCGATCAGCGCATCGACGTCCACGTCCTCCCGCGTCGCTCGCCGCGAGCCGCCGAACACCAGCAGGTTGTGGACGATTTTCGCCGCACGTTGGGCGTCGAGGTAAATGCGTTTCAGCTCCGTGCGACCCGCGGCATGCTCCTTCGATTCGATCATCAGCTCGAGGTGACCGAGGACGCTTTGCAGCGGATTGTTCATTTCGTGCGCGATGCCCGCGATGAAGTGCCCGAGGGAAGCGAGCTTCTCCGACTGCAGCAACCGCGCCTGCTGCCGGATCAATTCGTCCAGGACGACCACCCCTTCGACCGCGATCGAGAGCTGTCTCGCCAGGTCGGTCGACAGCTCGACCATCTGCTCGTCGTCCACGTTACGCGGTCGCCCGTCGATCACGATCGTACCCAGCGCGCGCCGCCAGCCCCTCAGCGGCGCTACCAGCATGCGTGACGCGCCGGATCCGGTGACCTGTACCCCGTCCTGTCGCAATCCGCGGGCAATCGGACTGTCGTCGGTCGTGGGGATCCTTTCCTGCGCCGCGTCAATCCGCGAGTCGGACGAGCCCGACAGGCCCAGCGATTGAGTCCGCCGGTCATGCAGCCAGATGGATGTCCGGTCGGCCCCGAACAGGTCGTTGACCTCCCGCGCCAGCGCTTCGAGCCCCGTCTCAAGGGCCAGGCGGGCGGACACGCCGCGCGAAAACACGAGAAGTGCCTCCTGGAGCCGCTTCCGGAGTGCCAGTTCCCGCGTCACACGTTCTAGCAGGGTCGTATCCATGGACGAAGGCATTCTAAAATGTTGACAGACAAAAGGAAAACCGGGCACGGGCTCGCGCCAAGCTACACGGGAGGGCCTGACGTCTAAACCTAACGACAACGGCATGGCGTCGTCAGACGAAGAGCTGGTCGCCCGCTCAATGGGAGGCGATCTGGATAGCTTCAACCAGCTCGTTTTGCGCTGGGAGCGGCCGATCTATGCCCTCGCGTACCGCGTCATCGGCCGGGAAGAGGACGCGCGCGATGTCGCCCAGGAGACCTTCCTTCGCGCCTTCCGCGCCCTCAGCGGCTTCAAAGGCCAGGCTAAGTTTTCGTCCTGGCTGTACCGGATCACGCTCAACCTGTGCCGGGACTGGATCCGGAAGGAGCGGCGGACGCCGGTCTCGCAGGCGCCCGAGGGGATCGATATCATCGAGCTGGCCGGCGAAGGGACGCCTGCGGAGTCGATCGAGCAGCTCGTCGGCCGCAAGCAGCTCGGACGCGCGGTGAGCAAGGCAATGGCGATGCTGCCGGAGGAACAACGGACCGCGATCATCCTGAAGGAGTACCACGGCCTGACGTTCCAGGAAATCGCCGACATGCTCGATTGTCCGCTGAGCACCGTGAAGACACGCCTCTACCAGGGGCTCAGCGTGGTGCGGAAGCAGTTGGAAGAAGCAGGGGTCAAACCCGATTCGCTGGGAAAGTAAAGACGAGCGACGCATATGACGTGTGAGAGCAGGGAACTGATCGTTGGTTATCTCTACGACGAGCTGACGGATAGCGAGCGTCGATCGTTCGACGCGCATCTTTCGGTGTGCGACGAATGCCGCGGGGAAGTCGCCGGGCTGAAGGCCACCCGCAGCCATCTTTCACTCTGGGCTCCGCCGGAGCCGGAGTTCGCCTTCCGCGTCGTCCGCGAGCAGGCGCCGGATGCAAAAGTCCTCCCGATGCGCTCGCGATGGAAGCCCGGCCTCGGGCTCGCCGCGGCGGCGGTTCTCGTGCTCGCGGCCGCAACCGCCATCGCGAACCTCGAAGTGAGATACGACGCAAGCGGGCTTGTCGTGCGAACGGGCTGGGCGCGCGGCGATGGCGCGACCGTGCAGAATACCGGTCAGGATTCACGCGCGGCCAACGGCGCCATCCAGCCGGCAAGCTTCAGGTCTGAATTGCAGGCGCTCGAGCGTCGGCTTAGGGATCTCGAGATCTCGGCGGCCGCGCGGCCGTCCGCAGGCAGCCTGCAGACGGCGTCCGCGCGGATGGACGACGCGGAGATGCTCCGGCGCGTGCGGCAGATCGTCGGCGACGCGGAGTCGCGTCAGCAGATCATCGTGGCAGAGCGCCTGCTGGAGGTCATGAGGGACTTCGATCGCCAGCGCCAGGTGGACCTTGCCGCCATTGAGCGGGGGCTTGGCACTTATCAGGGTTTGACCAATGCGGAGATCGCGCAGCAGCGCGACATGCTCAACCAGCTGTATCGCGTCGCGGCGCGTCAGGAAAAGTAGGAGAGGTATGAACGTGTCCAGGAAAGCCGGCATTTTCCTCGTTCTGGTTCTCGGTGTGGCGAACGTCGCTTCCGCGCAGGAGGCGCAGAATCCGCCCCCTCCACCGCCGGTCCAGACACCGGTGACGGCACCGACCACGCCCCCGCCGGCGACCACGTCCACCCCCTCCGCAGACGCAGCGCTCATCCCTATCCCGCTGTCGATATCCGAGCTGAGACGCCGGCGCGAAGCGATCGACGCGATGGAAGGCATGCTTCCGACCAAGGTCAAGGCCGCCGCCAAGGACACGATGCGCGAAATGGAAGCCGTGCAGCAGGCTGCGGTGAATTTGTTCACGAACAGCAGCCCGCGGGCGCGCGGTTTCCATCTCGAGGGTTATGGCGTGTTCTTCTACGTCGAGATCCCCGGCGTTCGCGCGAGCGTGGCGTCGGCATTCGAGCAGCTGCAGAAGAGCAGACTTCCTCTGGATCGCGTGGATCGCGGCACTGCGTCGCGCGCTGCCGAGAACGCCACGCCGCTGGCCTTCGACGCGAACGCGTCGTACACGGATGCGGTAAAACGTCAGCTCGTCGATGCGATGCTCGATTACAGCCAGCCGCTCGACCTCCGGCCGGACGAATGGCTCACCATTGCCGCGCGCGATGGCGACGAACCGATTCCGAACGTGATCTACGAATCGATCACGATGGTCGTGCGCGCCCGGGGTTCAGACCTTGCCGATTTTCGCGCCGGCCGGCTGACCCGTGAACAAATGCTGAAACGCGTCGAGCTGCGAGGGTTCTAGCGCTGCGCTACAATCCCTGAATGTCGAGGACCGCCGGGGCCGCCAGGCGTTACGGCGTTGTCGTTTTGGCCCTCGCGGCGATGCTCCCGGCCTGTTCGCAAGTCGACCTCAAGCAAGCTCTTCAGGTCACTGACGTCTCGACCGGCTGGTACGACTTCGGCGTCGTCGACGGCAAGAACAAGCTGGTCCCCAGCATCACCTTCAGATTGAGAAAGCCGGCGGACGTCAGACTCTCGAGCGTCGCCCTCAACGTCGTGTTCCGTAAAGACACTGGTGAGGAGCACGATGACGTCTTCG
>JACDCA010000394.1 GCA_013694635.1 Acidobacteriota bacterium
AACGGTTTCTCGAGCGACTCCGACTGAGGCGTGAAGAGCTTCGCGCCATCCCCGGTGATGTGCATGTCGTCTTCGAGGCGGACGCCGAACTCTCCCGGCAGATAAATCCCCGGTTCATCGCTGAATGTCATCCCCGGCGCGAGCGGCGCCTTGTTGCCGCGCACCAGGTACGGCCATTCGTGCCAGTCCATACCGATACCGTGGCCGACGCGGTGCGTGAAGTACTTGTAGTCGGGACCATAGCCGGCGTCCACGATTACTTTTCGCGCCGCGGCGTCGACGGCCTCGCACGGTACGCCGGGACGTGCCGCCGCGAGTGCCGCGTCCTGCGCCCGTCGCTCGATCTCGAAGACGCGCTTCATCTTGTCGGTCGGACGGCCGAGGACGAACGTCCGGCTGAGATCCGACTGATACCCGGCGATGTTGCAGCCGCCGTCGATGAGGAGGATCGTGCCTTCGCGGATCTTTTGCGGAGCGATCGAACCGTGGGGCAGGGCGGAATACTCGCCGACCTGGACTCCGGCGCCTCCCTCGAAGCCGAGCTGGGCGTGCGCGGATGCCACGAGCCCCCCGAAGTCGGTCTGCGTCATGCCTTCTTTGAGCGCCTTGTAGGCCGCTTCGTACGCTTTCAGCGTCACCGTCGATGCGAGGCGCATCAGCTCGAGCTCGTGGGCGTCCTTGATCATGCGGCAGCCGGCTGTCACCGGCGTGCCGCTCACGATCCTCACGCCGGGCGCAGCGGCACCGACACCGTCGCTGAAAACGAACTTGACGGTTTCCTCCATGCCGAGCGTTCCTGTCGCCACGCCGCGGTCGCGCAGGCCGTTGGCTACCAGCGCGTACGGATTCTCGTGCTCGTGCCACGTGCGAACATCGGCGGACCCCGTGAAGGGGCCGAGCGCGATCTGCTCGCGCGCACGCCCCTCCTCGAAGGCCGGGCACACGAAGAACGGTTCCCCCCGCGACGGGACGACGCATGAGAACAGACGCTCGCCGCCGCTCCACTGGATATTCGTGAAGTACTCGAGCGACGTGCCGCTGCACAGCATGAGCGCGTCGATCTTCCGAGCGGCCATGAGCGTTTTTGCCCGCTCGATCCGTCCACGCCGCTCGTCCGCGGTGATCGGCCGCACCTGGGATCGCATCGACGTGAGCACCGAGATGGACGGGGGCAGCGGCGACGCTGTCGCCTGATCGGCCGCCAGCAGCCCGGAGGCATTTGCTCCCACGGCGGCGGCGATGGAGGTCCCGAGAAAAGCGCGTCGATTCATGTGGCCGTCAGTCTATCGCGGCGGTGATCATTCCGGCGGCAACATCCGCACCGTCCGTTCGCGGACGTTCGGGCGGTGGGGGGGACACCAGGATTCTGTCCAGCTTATCGAGCCAGCGGCCTGCCAGCAGCGAGGCCTGCTCGATGAAGGCGCAACGTAGATAGCGGGGCATGTCACGGACGAGGACGTCGTACTCGCGGAAGTGTCCGCGTGACGTGTAGAGCATCGCCGTGTCATTGGCTATGCATTCAGAAATGATCCCGTACCCGGGTTTGGTGACGACGACGTCGCAGGCGGCGACCAGATCTTCGTAACCAAGTCCATGGTCATAGATGTGCGACTCCGGCACGAAGGCGACCCCCTTCGGCAGCGTCGCCGGCCGGTCGCTGCCGACGGTCACGACCGTCCACTCGTCCAGGCAGTCGAGCGACGACACGTCGAAGCCGTCGACGCCGTACTGGCTGAACGACGACAGCGCCAAAGGGCGATCGCGGGGCACATCGAGGGCGGCAAGCACGTCCTCGCGATTCAAATCGGCGCGCCCGTGGCGTGCGACAAAGGGAATGTCGTCGACCGTGTCGATCGCCTCGAATCCACCGTGCATCGGCAACCGCCAGGCCCGAGTGGCACGCCGGTAGGCGTCCCTGATCTCCGGAAGCACGAATGGCGCGTCCGCATTGAACCGATCCGCGTAAGCCTCGTAGATCCAGTCCCAAGTGAAGTTGGCGATTACGATCGATGGGATGCCCGCACGCGCGGCTGCCGCGCAGGCGAGCGGGGGCGCGTCGGTGACGACGAGCTGGACCTGCTGCGCAGTGAGGAACGCCGCATCGTGGGCGACGCGGTCTGCGAAGGTGGAGTAGAACGCCGCGGCGCGCTGGACCGTCGCTTCCTCGTCCAGCCTGAGGCTGTCGACTTGAACCATTCCGGTGTCGCACTCGCGCTCGAACCACAGGAACGGAGTCCTCATCGTCCGGTCGAACAGCCACCGCGGGGCCGAGGTTCGAACGATCACCGCGGCGGGCGCGACCGGAACGGAGCGAGATCGAGTGGAGGTCGCCAGGCGGGGTGCAGGGGGCCCCGCCGATGAAGAAGACATGCGCCCGGCGAGCGCATTAATGATTTCGATCTGTCGCGAGGCGTGTCCGAAGCCGTGGCCCGAGATGTAAAAAGCGACAGAAGGCATGAACTATGACCGATGACGTATGAATGTCAGTCAACTGCGGGGCGGGCGGCGGTCGCGCCAGTGGCGCCCGTCACGTCCGCACCAGCGTTGTCGTCCTCATCGGCGAGCGTGTCGTCCGAGAGCGCGGCTTCCGCGACATCGGGCATCGAGATCGCGAGCG